>CAZLHZ010000096.1:0-6349 GCA_964559285.1 uncultured Actinomycetes bacterium
CTGAAAGACACGCGCCTCCTTCGTCGCGGAACTGAGATCCTCCGCACACCCGCATCGGTCGCTAAGAATCACCGATACGCCGGAGGCCAGCGCCTCGTTGGCCGAAAGACCCCACGTCTCCCCCCAATCACTCGCCATCACCATCACATCCGCTGCCGCATACGCTTCGGGAATCTTGGTTTGGTTCAGAAACCCTGCAAAAGTGACAGGCAGACCCGCCAACTCCCGCTCCAACTGCCCCTTTTGCGGCCCGTCGCCAGCTAGTAACAGATGAAACTTTCCGGACTGCTTTTCGCAGACCAACCAAAAGGCTTTGGCCAAATCCATGACTCTTTTCTTGGGTATGAACTTTCCGGAATAAAGAACTACCGTTGCATCCGGCCTGATCCCCCGCGCCGCCCGGATCTTTTCCCTTTCCGGCCAGAGCCGCTCCGCCTCTTTCGAAAATCGCTCGTTGTCCACAAAGTAAGGCGCGGAGTGCAGCTTCTCCTCCGGCACGCCCGCTTTTCGGTACAGCCGCCGGTTCGCCTCCCCAATGCATAGAAACGCATCTACCTTCCTAAAAAACCAGCCCATCAATGCTTTTTTGATCAGGCTTTTGGGAAACCCCGGCTCCGGCGCGAGATCGTTGCTCTCCCCCCGGCACCAAACCTGCAGCCCCGCCTTCTTTGCCTGGCCCACCGCCTGCCAGAAGGCCGGAAACCTCCACCCCTCTACCCAGAGATGCGTCGCCCCGGTCTCCTGAAAGATGGGCATAAGCCCTTTCTTCATCTTCATCTTCATCGGCCTTTTCAGATCCCAACCCGGTATTTCTAAGAATCTTGATTTATACCCCTCCAGCATTGGCAAATCCCAGGCGAACGAGCGGCCAAACTCCGGATCCCTGGTCTCTCTGACTCCGTGCGGACAAAGGAACAGCACCTCCATCGGCACCTCTTCTTTCACCATCTTCTGCCAGAGCGGCACCTGATACTGGATTGGGTGGCTGGTTAGGATCAGCAGCTTCTTACCCACGGATCTCCTCTCGATATCTCCGCCCGTACGTCTCCCATGTTAAACTCACGGCACGCGCGTGGGCTTTTTTCCCCATCTCGGCGACGTTTTCACGATTCTGGATCATCCACCTTATCCTCTCCCGCAAAGCATCCACCGACCCGGCGGGAACAACCCATCCTTCCTTACCCTCCTGGATCATATCCGGCCCACCGGTATTTTGCGTTGTGATCACCGGTAACCCTGCCGCCATAGCTTCAAGAATCACACGACCAAATCCCTCAAAGTATGAGGGAAATAACAAAACATCCGCCGCCAGCATCTCTTTGACCACGCCGAGCGCATCCATTTGCCCCGCAAGGTCAATACCTGCGTCTCGTAATTTATTTTCGATGGATGATGATCCGGTACCCACTACCCTTAGGGATACCACATCTGATCTGATCAGGTTCCAAGCCTCAATTAACGTTTCCATCCCTTTGTGCCGGCCAAAGTTGCCTACATAAAGGAACCGTAGTTCTTTGGGATGGTTTGAATACTTTCGGGTGTCGCCTGCTGATAAAAAACAGGCCTCTATTCCGTAGGGGACGACGCGAGTCTTAATCAGCAGTTTTTTGTCGTCCTCAAAGCTTTTTTTACAAAAGGATGATGCAACCATAATCTTTGTGGCGACTTCTTGCTCTTGTTTTTCACCTTTTAGCATCAGCTTAGATGTACAGAGTTCATTTTGCGGCAGGATCCCAAGCTCATTAAAAATCTTTTTTTTAAACAAACGACGCGGTGTGGTTTGATCTAAAACGAGGGCGATTCCGGCTCGGGAGCACCGGTCGGCCAGGATATCCGCGGCAGTATCAAACCCCACCACTACATCAGCACGTCTGATTTCGCTTTCAGGTATAAGCCTCTGAAAGAGCCGGTTTCGAAAACTCCATACTCGCTCCCCACTCAGCCCGCTTTTTTGCAGGCATAGCGCTATCAACTCGACCCAGGGCCGAGTTCTTAGTTTTTCGTCTGGAATGGCCACCGACCTCTTTCCTCCTGCGCCGGTATGAGCCCATCCGGTCCAGAAACTAGCCAACAGGCCTTCCCGTTCCAAAGCCTCGGCTAACCTCGGTGCATGCTGGATGCCCGGATGAACCAATAACACCCTGGGTTCACGCTTCATTTTTAACTGAGACTTCGATATCTCCGCCAAGTTTCAGGCTTCACTGGATGCCTCGTCGTTAAAACCTGAGGCCCAGCCACTATAAATTTGCCGATCCCCCTTAACGTGGGCCACAGACGTTCGCTCGGATTTTCCATGGAAAAACGAAGGTGGTTCCAAAGATTTCCAAAGAAATATCCCCACATCGCCAGCCCTGGGCAGCGTCGAAAGATCAAGGCCAGATCGTTCATCGTTCCCCACATTCTTTCTGCCGCCCTTTCTTTCCGGCTTCGGTTTAGAAAAACGCGGGAATGCCAAATGTGATAGCCAGGAACTTTCCATGTCTCCCAGCCGTGATCCAGCAGTCGTAGAGCCAAATCACTCTCCTCCCCGTAAAAAAGGCCGGGAAGTTTTTCGTACCCCCCCACTTCTTTGACCGCCTGAATCCGCAGGGCACATCCACACCCGACGAACGTCCGCACCTGCCGGAGCGGGGCTCTCTCCTTGCGTTGCTCATCCCCTTCCATCAATACCTCGAAATAGAGAGCCCCCGCCTTGGGTTTCTCGGCAAACACCTCGGAAGCCTTCTCGATGACGTCTGGATCCAGGAAATGGGAGTCATCATCCAGACCTATGAAAATATCGGCGTCCGACTGTAGCATCATCTGGTTCCGACCGACCATCGGTCCTCCCCGTTCCCTATTTTGGGTGATCCACACTTTCCCTGGCCCATCCCACCGAAACAGCTCTTTTGTTCCCGCCTCTTCAACAACCAAGATCTCATCCGGTCGGCGCGTCTGTTCTAGGGCCGAGCCTACGGACTTCTTGGCCAGCTCGTTTCGCCCAAAGGTCGGAATGCCAAAAACGATTTTCAGTTTCTATTTTCTTTTTTTATCAACGGTATGCTCCGACTTTTTTAAGACATATGGCGGCGCAGTTCTTTAAGCATGTCGGAGCATGCGCCTATCCAGATATGAGCCAATCCCCTAGCGCTTCCTTGAAAAGCCTTCCATCCTTGAGGCAAGGCTATCATATTTCTAAATTTCACCGGTACGGTCAGGATTTCAAGCCAGGTAATAACGGTTGCCGCTTTTAGTTTGCTCCATTTTTCTACGTTCACAAGATTGTGGTACCGGTTTTCGATTCCCATTTGATGTAGGCGCCCGACCTCATTTTTGTAAGGAGCGGGATGCGTGTGGTGAAAAATCCACGCATCGCGTGAAACCACGATTCTCCATTTTTTCCTGACTCTTCTGGAAAGGGCAACGTCTTCCATAAAACTGTAACCGGTAAAGTTTTTTTCAAAGGCGGGAAAGGGCAGGGCTGCTTTTTTATACATAACGCATCCGGAATTAAGCCACTCAACATCTTTGATGAGAACACCGTTGTTCCATGGCCGTGGGTGCATGGTGATCATTGGACCAAAACAACTTCCGCCAAACTCGCGAATCCCCCAGCCCCCCACCAGCCGGTAGACCATGCGTGAGTAGAGCCCAGGCTCCCGAAAGGCCTGATTTTCGATAAAACATCCCACCCCGCCAATTTTTTCGTCCTCCACCAATGTTTTTTCCATGAATTCCAAACATTCCGACTGAAACTCCACATCGTCGTCAACAAAGAGAATTGCCTCACCACTACTTCTGGCCACGCCCAGATTCCTCTTGGCCGCGGCTCCCCGTAGCCGTGTGTGTAAAACCTTTACCGGAACGCCCGCCAGGCTTTGTTCCTCCACTGCTTCTTCATCGGAATCCATCACTACTACAATTTCATTCGGCTTCCGATTTAGATTAGGCAACGAGCGGAACGTCATTCCCTCGTCCCATTGCTTTTCACAAGTGGGGATGACGGCAGAGATTTTCACGTCTGAAGTAAATGAAAGAATTCTTGGGTCTCTTTACTTTTCAAACCAAACCTCTCTTTTAGGGAGGAGGCGTGCATGGCATTTTCTAACCTGGCTGCTGGATTTGCCCGGAATCGTTCTAGCAACTGGGCCAGTGACGTCGCGGGCCGATGGCCCCGCCTGCAGGTAGTCACACAACTTGCTTGGAAAGTGGGTGCGGTACAGACGCTCATTTTCACCGGCCGGCTCCAAGTACGGCAACCAAAGCACATCACAACGTTCTTGTAGCTTCCGGATTGCCTCCTGCGATGGGAGATACCCGTGCCACTTGACGATGGGGCTCTCCAACAGACCGGCTACCTTTCCTGACGGCTTGGGGGAACAAAGCTCCAGCCTTACGCCAGAAGCCTCGAGAAGCGGCAAGGATTTAAGCATCATTTCCGCATAGCCGTAGGCCATGGACCCGGCGTATCCAATTGTTAGATGGGGCGGTTGGCGTTGCTCATTGGACCACTCCAGCGGTCGGGGCCGGATCTCCGGGTCCGGGATTGGGTAAAGAACCTTACCCGGAACGCCAAAGCGCCTCTCGTTGAACTCCGCCATCTCTGGACTCACGCAAAACCGCTCCTTGGCAAAGCGATAGATTCTCTGGTCCTTTGCGAACTGGGCTTTTTTTGCCCAACAGAATACCCTCTCAAAATCTTCGTTGGTATCATGCACGATCAAATAGAGCGGGATCCCCATTGAGCGGGCATATCTTTCTGCCAGTTCGTAATAATCACTGGTCTCCATTAGACTAAGCACCAGATCCGGCTGAAAGTTACCGACCAACCGATCCACCTCCTGCAGGGATTTTATGGGAAGCAGGCCAAGAATCCGTGCCGTCCGTCTCCAAGAATGAAACCGGGTGGTGTTCAGACGATTTAAGGGAGGAAGCAGGGTCTCATAACTGCAGGTCAACTTTTTCGCTCCCGTCGACACGGTCGGACCTATCACCAAAAGCTTGTCAGCCGGATAGCCTGAAAAGAGACGCAGTAGCTGAATATTCCCCGCCGAAATGGAATGCGGAATCTGGCCAGACAGAATCAGTATATTTTTCATTTAGTACCAGTAACTCCCCGGCTTGCGACGAATTCGGGCTAGATATTCACGGAACATAACGGCAAAAAAGGGATTCAGGCGACAAAGCATCTGAAAGCTCTTCGAATCATCCAGCGGCTCGGAAACACCACACCTTTTTGCTAACTCAATAGACTTTTTCACAAAGTCCCATGAGGACATCCAGGCCGCATGCCGCGTGTGTTTCCACATTCGGAGCCCAATGGCTTTTAATCGCTCGGGTGTTCTTTGACTGCCTGTGAGCTTATCGAACGCTTTTTGATAAAGAGCATAAATGGCCAGAATAATTCTTTGGTAGGAAGCCTCCGACCGGGACATGGATCCGGACACGGCATAATTGATAATACAAAACTCCTCCTCCACGGAGAAGCGCAGCCCCGCTTGCGCCAGCTTGTAGTGCATAGCCATATCCTCGCACTGCCTGACTTCGGGATCGGTGTCCGGCCCCCCGGCCTCGAGGAAACTTTTCTTTCGGTATAAACCACAAAAAGGGTTCACCTGCGTTTCGAGCGTGAACAGAACCGGGTCTTTTTCTGCCTTCTTCTTATCGAACCGGGTTTCACCCAATAGTTTGCCTGTCGATAGCTCGATCCAATCGTAGTTAAAAAGCACCACGTCAGGCGCGTCAGGCCGTCGCATCCACGCGTGGGCTAATGTCGTGAAGCGCTCTTTCATGTCATCATCTGCATCGTGAAAGTGAATCCAGTCACTTTGGGTTTGTTCCGCCAGAATCTTCCTGCCCCAGGTACAACCGAGGTTCTTTTCTCCACGAATCACTTTTGCCCCAAATGCTTCTGCCACTTTTCCTGTTTCATCCTGACTCCCGTCATCGTACACTAGGATCTCATCAAACGGGATCCGCTGCTTTTGGGCAGACCCTAAAATCCGCGGGAGAAATTTCTCCGCATTATAGGCCGGAATACAAAGAGCAAGGGTAGGACGGTCCATTTTTTTACGCGTTTCCTCTGGTGTGCTGGTAGGCAGCACGGAACTTTCTGCCTTGGGTGAGCCAGTTCCAGAGGGTTCGGGGAATCAGCTCTAGCTCCAGCAGCCAAAAGCGTAGATAGCCCTTCTGAAGGAAGGGGCGGGCCGTTTGGAAGGCCCGCCGAGCCTGAGAGACCACCATCATGAGTCCAATCCAGGAAAGGCTGTTTTTCCACATCGTTCGGTTTTTTTGCCTGTTAAGAACCCGCAAATGATAAGCCTGCAGGATCAAGCCTCGTTTGGTGCAAGAGTATTCGGTGCTGGCCTGA
>CAZLHZ010000096.1:6359-6582 GCA_964559285.1 uncultured Actinomycetes bacterium
TCCGCCGGTAATACATCCATGTTGCTCTTTCCTTTGGTATAAAGTGGCGAAAACGCAGGGCTGGATCGTAGTAAAGCTTTTTGCCCCGCAAAGTCAGGGCGTAACCAAGCTCCCGGTCTTCACCCGTGGTCAAACGGCTGCCCTGCCTCCCGGAAAGTAGGAAACGAAACCCGGATGAGGCTAAATCCAGGTAATCTTTTTTTCGGACGATGAGGCCCGCCCC
>CAZLHZ010000096.1:6627-7460 GCA_964559285.1 uncultured Actinomycetes bacterium
TGCGGCCCGGTTCCATAAGGGTCGGAGAAATCCTTCAGCCATCCCGGCGGGGTTCCCTCCGGTTCCGGCTCACCCCATCCCCCCGCCAAGGCGACTCCGGGATGGTCGCGCAGAATTTCATGGGCCCGCTGGACATAACCCGGGCACAGCCAATTATCGTCATCGCAAAAAACCAGGGTTTCGTATTTTGATTCCGCGATGCCCTTTTCCCTCGCATAGCTGAGGCCCGGCACCGGTTGATCCACCACCCTCAATTCAGCCCGGGCACCAGTGGTACGCCAAGCTGCCCAGGCCACCTCGGCCGTGGAATCCGTCGAGGCGTTATCCACCACAATCACCTCCCAAGGCATGGTCCTGGCAAAAGTCTGCCGGGCCAAATGTTCTAGGGTTTGGGGGATCCTTTTTGCGCTGTTGTGGCAGCACAGAACTACGGAAACCCCAGCGGCTGGATTGCCTACCATAAGAATAAAACAGGTCTTTTTGGGTTCAGGCAGTGATGCAGTGGAGGTCGAAATCGCAACGAACACAGCCATCATGACTGGGCCTTAACTCACTGGCGTGCTGAGGCGGCTCCTGGACTTCCAGCATTTCCACTTTTCTTAGATACATTTCCGTTTTTCCGGTGGTGTCCTTAGCCCAAAAACCGAGCTCATAACGCCCTTCTTGCAGGGGAAAATGGGGAAGGCGGAACCGAATCGTGGCAGGTCCGCAGCGAACTAGACGGACTGGCTCCCCTTTCCTGAGGGAGTCGGCATTCACCAGCTTGGTGCCAGCCAGGTCGTAGATCGTCACCGCTACCGCCTGCAGGGTGCAGGGCTGGCTCACCGTGAAAT
>CAZLHZ010000097.1:0-7417 GCA_964559285.1 uncultured Actinomycetes bacterium
GATGCTGAGCGCGAGCTCGCGAAGGCGCGGGCGGATGCGCTGAGCGCCGATGTGGATTCGCTGCTCGGGGAGGGTGAGGTCGCGGGCGCCGTGCGTATCTGGGCCTTCACCGCACCGTCGGGCACCTCGGCCGCGGAACTGCGTGATCTGGTCCTGCGGGCGCGGGATCGCGCCCGCCCGGATCTGGGTGCGGCAGTCATTGGGGCTGCCGTGGCCGATGGCAAGGTCGCCCTGGTGACTGCGGTCGATGAGCGGTCGCGAGCGGCCGGGGTGCTCGCCAAGGATCTGCTGCAGGCGGCACTGCCGGCGGTTGACGGCCGCGGCGGCGGCAAGGACGACATCGCCCAGGGCGGCGGGACGTCGGTGGGAGGCGTCGATGCCGCGCTCGCCGCGGCTGTCGATCGCGCCCACGCGGCGGGGAGCTGACCTGCGCCGCGGGATCCGGCTCGGCGTCGATGTGGGCTCCGTCCGCATCGGCGTGGCCCGCAGTGACCCCGACGGACTGCTCGCCGTTCCGGACAGCACCGTCACACGCGGGCCGGGAGATCTGTCGGCGCTGCACGAGCTCGCGCGGGAGACCGGAGCTCTCGAGATCATTGTCGGTCTGCCCGTGCGCATGGATGGCAGTGCCGGACCGGCGGCAGAGGCGGCGCGTGACTTCGCCCGCGCACTCGCCCTCCTGATCGCCCCGACCCCGGTCCGCATGATCGATGAGCGGCTCACGACCGTCCAGGCGCACCGGGGCTTGCGCGAGGCGGGTGGCCGCGGCCGCACCGAGAAGGGTCGCCGCGCGATCGTCGACCGATCGGCCGCTGCCATCTTGCTGCAGCACGCCCTCGACACGGAGCGCGGAACGGGACACCCGCCCGGAGACGTCGTAGCGTCAGCACCGTCAGTGTCGGACGGATCACCCGAACAGAAGGACGCATGAGCCAGGTCACCGAGTTCCTCACCCGCGAGGAGCTGCCACCGTCGCGCAACCGCCGCAGTCCACTGCGGCGCATCGTCCTCGTGCTCGCCCTCGGACTCATCGGCGTCGGCATCGTGGCGTTTGTCAACTTCTCCCGCTCCCTCGGATATGTGGCGGAGGCCAAGGGGGAGGGCACCGGGTCCGTCACCGTCCAGATCGCCGCGGGCGACTCCCTGACGGTCATGGGGGTCAAGCTCAGCGAGGCCGGGGTGGTGGGAACCGCGGACGAGTTCGTTCTCGCGGCCGAATCCGACTCGCGCTCGGGCAGCATCGGCCCCGGTACCTACACCCTGCGCCTGGGCATGAGCGGGGGCGCGGCACTGGCCCTCATGCTCACCCCGTCGTCGCATCAGGTGCAGAAGCTCGTCATCCCCGAGGGGCTCACTGCGGCGGAGACGATCGCGGAGGCCGCCGACGCCACAGGCATCCCGGTCGCGGAGTTCGAGCGTGTCCTCAACTCACCAGGAATCCTCGATGAGCTCGGCCTGCCGACATGGGCGGAGGGTCGGGCGGACGGCCTGCTCTACCCGGCAACCTACGACCTGGGCACCGGCATCACCGCCGAGGATGTCATCGGTGCCATGCTTCGCCGCTTCGACCAGGCGGCGACCTCGGTGGGACTGGAGGCGGAGGCGCAGAAGGCAGGGCTCACCCCGTATCAGGTCGTCACCATCGCCTCGCTCGTTCAGGCAGAGGTGTGGCCCGATGACTTCGGTCGCGCTTCCCGCGTCATCCTCAACCGCCTAGATCAGGGGATCCCGCTGCAACTGTGCTCGACCGTGAACTTCGTTCTCGGCACCAGCGCGGTCATCCTCACCGAGGACCAAATGAAGGTTGACTCTCCCTACAACACCTACCGCAACAAGGGGTTGCCCCCGACCCCGACGGTGTCGCCCGGGGTCGATGCCCTTGAAGGGGCGCTCTTCCCAGAACCCGGGTCCTGGATCTACTTCGTCACGGTCGATCCCGATTCCGGCAACACTCGTTTCACCGCGTCCTACGACGAGTTCCTCACCTTCAAGGATGAGCTGCGCGCGAATCTGGCGAAGAAGGATGCTGCGCAGTCCGCCAGTTCGTCCGCAGAGCCGATCGCGTCGGCGGAGCCGGGGGAGTGACCCATCGCCGGGCCGCGGTCCTCGGGTCCCCGATCGCCCACAGCCTGTCGCCCGCGCTGCATCGCGCGGCCTACGCCGCCCTTGATCTGGACTGGACCTATGACCCGATCGAGGTCACCGCGGACACCCTCCCGGCATTCCTCGGCTCCCTCGACGACACCTGGGCCGGACTGTCCCTCACGATGCCGCTCAAGGAGGCGGTGCTTCCGCTGCTCGATGAGGTGAGCGATCTGGCCCGCGAGGTCGCGGCGGCCAACACCGTTGTCCTCGTCTCCGGTCGCCGGATCGGCACCAACACCGATGTTCCCGGCATGGTGCGCGCCCTGCGCGAGACCGGTGGCGCGGCAGCGGTTGCGCGTGCGGTCATCCTCGGCGCTGGGGCAACCGCGCGATCGACGGTTGCCGCCCTGTCGCTGCTCGGGGTTCAGGAGATCACTCTCGTGGTACGCCGACCCGAGGCGGCAGCGTCACTGGTCGCGCTGGCGCACCGTCGTGACATGCGCGCCACCGTGACCTCGTGGTCGCAGGTGGTGGGGTCGGGGATCGAGGACGTCGATCTCGTCGTGTCGACGGTCCCCGGTGATGCGGCCGCCATGCTCGTGCCTGCACTCACCGACATGCTCGATCGCCCGCACGTGTGCGCACCGGTTCTCCTCGATGTTGCTTACCATCCCTGGCCCACACCGTTGCTGAGCGTGTGGGCCCAGCGTGGTGCACCGGCGGCGACCGGCCTTGATCTGCTCCTGTGGCAGGCGGTCGATCAGGTTCAGCTCATGACGGGCCGCGAGGCTCCCGTGGCCGCGATGCGGGCCGCCCTTCCGGCCACACCCGCCGGGTGAGGACGACCGACTCACCCTCGCAGGCCCGCGTCATCCGCCGCCCGTAGCGCAGGTCCGCGCACCGCTTCGACACGGATCGGATGAAGCGCACACCATCGGCCACGGAGCCACCGACGGGCGCGCGGTAGGTGCGCCCGCGTACGAGCATCGTGATGGCGCGCGGCGTGACTCGGTCGACAACAACGACTGCCGTCAACGTCACCGGCCGCGGCCGCGGGATCGGCTCCGGGGGGACCACCGGCGCGAACGGATCCCGCGGTCGCGATGGGGTCGGCGGAGCCGTGGGTTTCGGCTCCGGCGTCCCCGGGGGAGGGCTTGCGGAGTACGCCGTTGCCGCGACCACCATCGTCAACGCCCCTCCCGATGCCCGATGTGAGATCGACAGGGACGACATCGTCATCCGGGGCTCGAGGTGCTGCAGGTGGGCCAGGGCCGCCCGCACCTCGTCGTAGGTCCCGGTGAGGGTGATCGTTAAGGGATGAGCCGTGAGGTTGTCGGTGAGGTCGCGTGCCTCACCGGGACTGACCGTGACGAGGGTGGCGCCATCGCGCACCGCCGCGGATTCCAGAGCCGACACCACCCGGTCCATGCTCCAGGCCGGTGCCTCGACGGCCAGCTGCGCTGCCCGACGCTCCAGTTCGGTGCTGCGTCGCGCGAGGGCCGCCAGCTCCTCAAGTCGGCGACGATCACGGTCGACGGACTCGGCGGAACGGCGTACCTCGGCATCGGCAGTGGCCAGCGCCTCCTGAGCTGGGGAGACGAGCGCCCACCACCCCAGTCCTGCGATCACTGCCGACGTCGCGACCCCGGCGACCAGCCAACTGACGGAGCGAATCACCGCGAGCGCTCACGCGAGTCCGCCGTGGCGAGCGACGAACCCGAGCCGGATGTCAGATGACCGCGGGCGATGGCTTCGACGACCTCGGCCTGCGATGACGCGGCCTGACGCCGGGTGGCGGAGATGAGGGACAGGTCGGTGATCCCTGCCGTGGCGGAGGTGCGCGCCAGCCAGTCCCCGAGGGTTGAGTACGTCATTGACTCGACCGTGACGGAGACCTCGCGGGTGTCGGCACGGCCGTCGAAGCGGATCAGGCCCACCCCGTCAGGCATCGTCGCGGCGACCCCGTCGAGAACCGTGGTCCAGCGGACTCGGTCCGACGTTGCCGTGTCGAGATCGCTCTGGACCGTGGTGACCCAGTCGGAGAGCTGCGAGATGCGGTCGTAGTCGTCCAGTGCCACAGCGAGCGAGAGGCTCTCCTGCTGCGTGTCGGCGAGGTCGGTCTCGACACTGCGGACGGTGAGTCGAGCGGATGCCCACATGCCGACGACCGCGATGAGGGTGATGCCGGTGAGCGTGATGGCGACCAGCGGGGCGAGCCGGGACAGGCTGGCACCGCGCCGGCCCACGGTCGCCCACGGTCCGCCGCGGTCCCGCGGGGTGTCGCTCATCGCCGCAGGTTTGCCCGAGTTGCGACGCCCGAAACCTGCCGCCCGGGAGCGGCCCGACCGCGACATGGGAGGATTCGCGCATGCTGCGTTGGCTCACCGCCGGGGAATCCCACGGACCCGCCCTGGTGGCGATCCTCGAGGGAATGCCGGCCGGTGTCGAGGTGACCACCGATGTCATCAGAGGGGCACTGGCGCGCCGGCGCCTCGGCGTCGGCCGCGGTGCCCGGATGGCCTTCGAGCAGGACCGGGTGACGATCGTGGGCGGTGTCCGGCACGGACTCACCCAGGGCGGTCCGGTCGCAATCGAGGTCGGCAACACCGAGTGGCCGAAGTGGGAGGTCGTCATGTCGGCCGACCCGGTCGACCCGGCCGACCTCGAGGGCCTGGCCCGCAACGCTCCGCTCACCCGTCCGCGACCGGGACATGCCGACCTCGTCGGCATGCAGAAGTACGGCTTCGATGACGCGCGCCCCGTCCTCGAGCGCGCCAGCGCCCGCGAGACGGCGGCGCGCGTCTCCCTCGGTGCCGTCGCGACCTCCTTCCTCCGCCAGGCCCTCGGGGTCGAGGTCCTCAGCCACGTCGTGCGAATCGGCTCGGTAGCAGCTGCCTGCACCGCGGTGCCGACCCCGGCTGATCTGGCGCGGATTGATGACGATCCGGCGCGATGCGTCGACCCGGCGGACAGCGCCGCGATGATCGAGGAGGTCGGTCGCGCACAGAAGGACGGCGACACCCTCGGCGGTGTCGTCGAGGTCGTCGTCCACGGGCTCCCGCCGGGTCTGGGCAGCCATGTCCACTGGGATCGCCGACTCGACGCCCGTCTCGCAGCTGCTCTCATGGGCATTCAGGCGATCAAGGGCGTTGAGGTCGGTGACGGGTTCGGGCTGGCGGCGGTGCGCGGCTCACAGGCGCAGGACGAGATCGTCGCGACGGACGACGGACTGCGCCGAACCTCCGGTCGGTCCGGGGGCACCGAGGGCGGCATGACGACCGGCGAAGTCCTGCGCATCCGAGCCGCGATGAAGCCCATCTCGACCATCCCGCGCGCCCTGCGCACCGTCGATGTGACGACGGGCGAGGAAGCCAAGGCGATCAACCAGCGCTCTGATGTGTGCGCCGTCCCGGCCGCTGGTGTCGTGGCAGAGGCGATGGTGGCGCTGGTGCTCGCCGACGCAGCGCTGGAGAAGTTCGGCGGCGATTCCCTCGCGGAGGTACGCCGCAATGCCACGGGCTATCTCGACCATCTGGCCTACCGATGAGGTCCACCTAATGAGCGGCACCTCCTCTGGCGAAGCAGCCCCCGTGCTCGTCCTCGTCGGTGCACCCGGTGCGGGCAAGACCACGGTCGGCACCCTCGTCGCTGACCAGCTCGGCGTGGACTTCCGCGACACAGACGCCGACATCGTCGCGGCGGAGGGACGCTCGGTTGCGGACATCTTCATCGAGTCGGGTGAGGCGCAGTTCCGCGCCCTCGAACGTGCGGCTGTCGCAGCAGCACTCGCCACGCATTCGGGGGTGCTCGCCCTCGGGGGCGGTGCGATCCTCGATGCCGAGACGCGGGCGCTGTTGAACGCCCATCGCGTGTGCTGGCTGAGAGTCGGACTCTCTGATGCCGCGAGTCGCGTCGGCCTCTCGGGAGCTCGTCCGCTGCTCGTGGGCAACGTCCGCGGCACCCTGCTCTCGCTGCTGGAGGCGCGCACTCCGCTGTATGCCGAGGTTGCGCGTTTTGAGGTCATCACCGACGGGCGCACCCCGGAATCGGTGGCGGACGAGGTGATCGAGCACCTGCGCGTCGATGGAATCGCACCGTGACCCCGGTCCATCGGATCCGTGTCGCAACGGAATCGTCGTACGACGTCATCGTGGGGCACTCAATCAGCGATCAGGTGACGGGTCTGGTGGGGGATCGGGCGCAGCGCATCGCGGTCATCCGCCCGGATCAGCTGCGCACCCACGTTGACCCGATCGTCGCCGCGCTGCGCACCACCGGGTGCGCGGTGCTCGAGCTCGACGTGCCCGATGCGGAGGCGGCCAAGACGGCTGCCGTCGCCACGAGACTGTGGGAGTCGCTGGGGCAGGCGGGATTCACCCGCACCGACGTCATCGTCAGCGTTGGCGGAGGAGCCACAACGGATCTCGCCGGATTCATCGCGGGCACGTGGCTGCGCGGTGTTCCGGTGGTGCATGTGCCGACGACCCTGCTGGGCATGGTCGACGCTGCCGTGGGTGGCAAGACGGGCATCAACACCTCCTCGGGCAAGAACCTTGTCGGCGTCATCCATGAGCCGCGCGGGGTCATCTGTGACCTCGATGCACTGCGCACCCTTCCCGTCGCGGACCTGGCGGCCGGACTCGCCGAAGTCGTCAAGGCCGGATTCATCCGCGATGTGAGCATTCTCGACGATGTTGAGGCCGATCCGGCGGCTGCGCTGCGATGGGACTCTGATCTGCTGCTGACCCTTGTGACGCGGGCCATCGAGGTCAAGGCTGCCGTGGTGGCTGATGATCTGCGTGAGTCGGTGGATCGACCGCTCGGGCGCGAGGTCCTGAACTACGGGCACACCTTCGGACATGCGATCGAGCAGGTGGAGTCCTACGGCTGGCGGCATGGTGATGCAGTGAGCGTCGGCATGGTGTACGTCGCGGAACTGGCGCATCGCGCGGGGCGGCTGACGGCCGGTGACGTGCAGCGGCACCGTGACCTGTTGAGCTCCCTCGGCCTTCCCGTGTCCTATCGCGCGGACTGCTGGCCCGAACTTCTCTCGGCAATGCGCGTTGACAAGAAGGCGCGCGGCGACCAGCTGCGCTTCATCGTCCTTGATGGCATCGGCGTGCCGGGGCTTCTCGAAGGTCCTGACCCGGGCATCCTCGAGTCGGCGTACCGTGATGTGGCGAAGGGACAGGGGTGATCGCATGACCCGCGTGCTGGTCCTCAATGGACCGAACCTGAGTCGACTGGGCTCGCGCGAGCCCGAGGTCTACGGACACGAGACATTCGCCGACCTCGAAGAGCGCTGTGTGAGCGTCGGTCGGGACCTCGATCT
>CAZLHZ010000098.1:0-5148 GCA_964559285.1 uncultured Actinomycetes bacterium
GCGCGACCATCAGCGTTGACGACACTGGACTTCGGATCATCGCCCATGCGAGCGGTGCCCATGAGGTGGAAGCCCGCACCGGGAAGCACCCGCGTCACGAGCACCTCGCTCGCCCCCGCCTCCTGCAGCATCGTGGTCGCACTTGCGATGCCGTGATCGAGCATGCGCTCTGCGTTCTCCTCCACCGTGTAGTGCATCCGCGCCGCCGGCACGCCGAAGCGATCCGTGGCGGAGTCGTCCAGCGTGATGCGGTTGCGCTCATCCGGCAGGTCCTCACACGTCACCGCTGCAGTCGCGGCGTGGCCGAACACTCTCTCAAAACGCGCATGATGCGCGGCTCCCCACGGCACGTTGAGTCCGAAGCCACCGAGGGCCGTGAGCATCGGCCCCTGGCTGCGGGTCAACTGGATCTCATATCCACGAGTGAAGCCCCGCGACAGGTCAGTCTCATAGAAGTGCTGCGTCAGCAGGCAGAACGCATCATTGCCGGACCATCCGTCGACGCGCTCCGGCCAGATGCCACTCACACCCGCGATCGGATGGAGCATGAGATTGCGACCCACCTGTCCGGATGAGTTCGCCAATCCATCAGGGAAGGCGGCACTGGTGCTGTTGAGCAGGATGCGCGGCGTCCCGATGCCGTTCGCCGCGACGATGACGATGTCTGCTGTCGTACGCCGAACCCGACCCGCGTCATCGAACCATTCCGCGCCCGTCGCACGGCCCGTGCCGTCGACCAGCACCCGGCTCACCGCCGCGCCTGTGATGAGTCGCGCACCGGCGGCAAGGGCCAGTGGCCAGTAGGTGTTGTCCGCCGACGCCCGAGCATTCCGCGGACAGCCCATCTCGCACGGCCCGCATCCATTGCAGCCCTGACGACCATTCCAGTCCTCGGTGAGGATCTGGCCGTCGGTGGGCCACCAGTGCCAGCCGAGTCGGTCGAGGGCTTCGGTGACCCGTCGACCCGCGAGACCGAGTGGGACAGGAGGCGTGGTTCTCGGCGTACGCGGCGGATTGCCCGGATCACCATGGCGTCCCGAGACGCCGACGATGGAGCCGTTGAGCTCGTAGTAGGGCGCAAGATCCCAGTAGGTGATCGGCCAGTCCGCTCCGACGCCATCGAGGGTGCGGACCCGGAAGTCCGATGGCCGGAAGCGCGGCACATGCGCGGACCACATGATCGTGCTTCCGCCGACGCCGTTGAAGATCGCCGGCTTGATCGGTGACGTGTCGTCGAGGATCGGGTAGTCCTCGGGAAGCTGGCGGACGTTGGGATTCGGGGAGCGTTCGCGCACGCGCGCCGACTCCCACAGCGGATCACTCGTCGGCGTCGACTCCTGCGGCTGCCAGTGGCCACGGTCGAGGCAGGTGACGTCGACACCGTGACTCGCCAGCCGCCATGACACAGCAGCGCCCGTGGCCCCGGCGCCGATGACGAGGACCGTCGGCGACATCGATCAGGCCTCCGTGGCCTTCCAGCAGCGCACCGAGTGTCCGGGGACAGCTGTCAGCAGGAGCTGCGGCTGGCTCGTGCAGCGCTCCTCGACGAGTGGGCAGCGGCTCGCGAGATAGCAGCCGGTCGGCAGGTCGACCGGGCTGGGGATCTCGCCCTGCAGGTCCTGCCGGTCCGCACGATCGACGCGGCGATCGGAGGGGTCGTGGAAGAGCACCGACGACAGCAGGGCGCGGGTGTAGGGGTGACGCGGGCTGGTGAAGACCTCCTGCGTGCTGCCGTACTCCACGACCTGCGAGAGATACATGACCGCGACGTCCTGGCAGAGCTCTCGCACCGTGCTGAGGTCGTGCGAGATGAGGATGAACGACAGGCCGAGCTGCGCCTGCAGTCGACGCAGCAGGCCGATCATCTCCACGCGCGCCACCGGTGGCAGCGCGGAGGTCGGCTCATCGAGGACGAGGAAGTCCGGCGATGTCGCGAGGGCGCGCGCGAGACACACCCGCTGCTGCTGTCCGGCGCTCAGACCCGCAGGTCGTCGGGTGAGGGCGGAGGTCGGCAGGCCGACCTGCTCGAGCAACTCGGCGATGCGGGCGGCCTTGCCCTCGGCATCCAACTGCGTGTGCAGGTCCAGCGGCTCGCGCAGAATGCGCTCAACAGTCCAGCGTGGGTTGAGCGAGTCGAACGGGTCCTGGAAGACCACCTGCACGCGGGACCGGAAGGCACGCAGGGCACCGGCACTGAGTCCGCTCACATCCTCGCCGCGGAACGTGATGGTGCCGGAGTCGGCATCGAGCAGGCGCAGGATGAGACGGCCGACAGTCGTCTTGCCGCTGCCGCTCTCGCCGACGAGACCGAGGGAGCGCCCTTCGCGCACGGTCAAGGACACATCCGAGACGGCCTGAAGGACCTTCTTGTCGTGCAGGGTGAAGGTCTTGGTCAGCGAGTCGACGCGGAGCAGTTCGGTGCCGGAGTCGGCACCGGTTGCCGTCTGCGCCGACTGACGCTCATGCACCAGCGACAGCACCCGGCGACTGTAGGAGTCCGTCGGGTTGGCGAAGAACTCGCGCGTCGGCGCGTCCTCGACGATGCGCCCGCGCTCCATGACGAGCACGCGGTCGCAGTAGTTCGCCACAATGCCGAGATCCTGCGTGACGAGCAGGACGCCGGTGCCGTCCTGCTGCGCGCGCTCCCACATCCGGTCGAGGAACTGCGCCTGGATCGTGACATCGAGGGCAGTGGTGGGCTCATCGGCGATGAGCAGATCCGGCTGCGCGCTCAACGCCATCGAGATGAGCGCGCGCTGGGCCATGCCGCCGGAGAGCTCATGCGGGTAGGCCCGCAGTCGGCGCTCAGCGTCGTTGATGCCGACACTCTCGAGCAGGTGGATCGCGTGCTCGCGTGCCTGCTCGTCCGTCGCCTCGGTGTGGGCCTGATAGACCCGCGAGATCTGCGTGCCGATGTTCTGGAAGGGATTGAGCGACTGGCGCGGCTTCTGCGTGATGAGGCCGATGGCCTTGCCGCGCACCTGCCGGATCTGCTCGTCGTCGAGGCCAACGAGCTGCTCACCCTGGAAGTGCACCTCGCCGGCGATCGATCCGGGATGGCGGACGAGGGCGAGCAGGGCGAGGGCCAGCGTGCTCTTGCCGGAGCCGCTCTCACCGATGAGGCCGACGATCTCACCGCGGCGCAGGGTGAGATCGATGTTGTCGACGACGACCGTGTCCTGCCCGCCCGAGGGATAGGAGACGGTGAGGCCGCTCGTGCGCAGGAGGTCGGTCATGCGGTCACGCGCCGCTCGATCGCATTGCTCAGGGCGGCATAGCCCAGCACGGTGAGGGACACGGCGATGCCCGGGAAGATCGACGGCCACCACTCGCCGAGGACGAGCTTGGGTGCCTCGTTGGCGATCATGAGACCCCATTCCGGAGTGGGTGGCCGCACGCCGGCCCCGACGAAGGACAGTCCGGCAGTGAGCAGGATGCCGAAGCCGACCGTGACCGACAGCTGGATGAGCGAGGGGGTCAGCGAGTTCGGCAGCACGTGACGCAGGGCGACCTTCCAGCCCGGGTTGCCGAGGGCGCGGGCCGCTTCGACGTAGGAGCGCTCCCGCTGGGTGAGGACCTCGGTGCGGGTGAGCCGAATGAAGATCGGCGTGTAGAGGAACGTGAGGGCGAAGATGAGGTTCGTGAGGTTCCGCCCGGACAGTGCGACGAGCACCATCGCGAGGATGACGACCGGGAAGGCCTGCAGCACGTCGGACACGCGCATGATGAAGGCCGACAGCGGACCGCGATAGAAGCCCGCCACGAGTCCGATGAGGGTCCCGAGGGCCGCCGACAGGATGGCCGAGGTGACGGCGAGGGTGACGTCCGTGCGCGGGGCCGAGATGACGCGGCTGAAGACGTCGAGCCCGGACGAATCAGTGCCGAACCAGAACTCCGCGCACGGCGGGGTGCTCGGCGGACCGACCGGCACCTGCGGGTTGTAGGGCGCGATGGACTCGCCGAAGGCGGCGAGGAAGAGGGACACGGCGACGATGACGAGGCCGGTCATGAGCAGCGGATCGCGCCACCACTGACGGGGCGCCGGGGGACCCTCGAAGTGGTGGTCGGTGTCCGGTCCGGTGGGGATCGGCTGCGCGTCGGGAATGGTCATTGCGCCTTCACCCTCGGGTCGATGCTGGCGATGAGGAGGTCCAGGGCGAGATAGACGATGAGGGACACCAGTGTGATGACCAGAACCGTCCCCTGGATCGCCGGATAGTCGAGGTTGAGGACGGCACGCACGGAGTAGGACCCCAGACCGTTGAAGGAGAACACCTGCTCGATGAGCACGGCGCCGCCGAGGAGGAAGCCGAAGAGGATGCCGGCGAGGGTGACGACGGGTGGAAGGCTGGCCCGGATCGTCGAGCGGGCGATCTGGTTGCCCGGCAGGCCCGATGCCTGCTGATAGAGGATGAACTCACTGCCGAGGACGCGGCTCATGCTCTGCCGGGTCATCTTGATGATGGGCCCGGACACGATGAGGGTCAGGGTCATGACCGGCAGCCACAGGTGCCACAGCGCGCTGCCGAAGGCGGGGAAGTTGAACGTCACCAGCGAGTCGACGAGCGACATGCCGGTGATCTCCGGTGGTGGCGAGATGTTGGGGCTGTACTGCCCCAAGGGGGCCGGTGCCCAGCCGAGGGTGAAGTAGAAGACGAAGATGAAGAGCAGGCCCCACCAGAACTCCGGCTGCGCTCCCGCGAAGAGGCCATAGCCGAACACCGCCTTGTCGAGCTTGCCTCCGGGGCGCCGTGCGGTGGCGATGCCGATGGGCATCGAGATGGCCAGGGCCACGAGGAAGGACAGGGTGATGAGCTGCAGGGTCACCGGAAGGGTGGTGCGGATCTCGCCGAGAATCGAGGAGCCGGTCACCCACGAGGTGCCGAGGTTGCCGTGGAGGACGCCGTTGGCGAAGGCGAGGAACTGATCCCACACGCTCTTGTCGAGTCCGAGGGAGGCCTGCGCCTGGGCGTAGACCTCCGGGGAGGCATTGAAGCCGACGAGTCGGGCGACGGGATCAGCCGGCAACGCCCGGATCACGAAGAACACGACCACCGTGATGCCGATGGCCTGAAGCAGACCGATGCCCGCTCGCTTCGCGATGTAGCGACCCACTCATGCCTCCACGTGTTGATGAGGCGGGTCGGT
>CAZLHZ010000098.1:5164-7403 GCA_964559285.1 uncultured Actinomycetes bacterium
GGCGAGCCCTTGCGGGCTCGCCGGCACCGAGTTCCACCAGTGAACTAGCTGAGCTTGAGGTTGAAGAACCGGATTGCGTTATCCGGATCCCACACCATGCCACTCATGTTGGGCGATGAGAGCCACTGCGTGTCGTACTGGACGACGGGAACCCAGGCCACGTCCTGCTGCAGCGTCTCCTGCACCTGCGCGAGGAGGTCGTTGCGGGTGGTGACGTTGCCCTCGTTCTTGGCCTTCGCCCACAGGTCGTCGACCGTCGCGCTGCTGTAGTTGACCATGTTGTTCAGGCCTCCCTTGTCGCTGGAGACGAAGAACAGCAGGGTCGCGTAGCCGGCATCGACGCCGATCGGCTTCTCCTGATCGTTGACGAAGAACGGCAGGTCCTTCTTGACCAGCATCCGGTCGCCGTACTGCGTCTGCGGGATCGGGTCGAGGGCGACGTTGATCCCGACCGCGGCCAGGTCGGCCTTGATCTGGGTCACGATCGGCCCGAGGGTCGACTCCTTCTCCGAGACGTAGGTCAGCTTGAGGCTGCCGTCGTCAACCCCGCCGGACTCCGCGAGCAGGGCCTTGGCCTTCGCCGGGTCGTAGGCGTACTGCGTCGGGGCCTTGAAGTAGCCGGGGTAGGTCATGGGGACCTGCCCGTCCCACTTCACAGCCTTGCCGAAGTAGCCGGTCTGGATGATCTTGTCGTAGTCCAGTGCGTAGGCGATGGCCTGGCGCACCTTCGGGTTGTCGAACGGCTTCACGGCGAAGTTGAGGCCGAGGAACATGTTCGAGTTGCCGACGACGGACCACTGCTTGACCTCGGACTTGCCAGTGACGCTCTCGAACTCCTTCGGCGTGAGGCCGTCGGTGAGCTGAGCAGCGCCGGTCTGGACCGAGGCGAGGCGGTTGGCCGACTGCGGGACCTTGCGCCAGGTGATCGTCTTGATGGCCGGGGCGCCACGGAAGTAATCCGGGTTGGCCTCGAGCACCATCTCCGAGTCCTTGGTCCACGTCTTGATGCAGTACGGGCCGAAGGAGGGAGCGTTGACGTTGTTGGCGTACTCGTGCGACCACGGATCGTCAGGAGTGGCGTTCTTCTCCATCATCTCCTTGTCGTAGATGTTGAGGCCGAAGATCGTCAGGACCGGCAGGAAGAGCTTGTTGGGCGCATCCTGCTTGATGACGACGGTGTAGTCGTCGGTCTTGGTGATCCAGTCGCCGAGCTTCTTGGCCTCGTCGGCAATGGCCGCATCCGGATTGAACACGTCGGTGGTGAAGCCGCCGATGTTCGCCACGTTGGACAGGAACCAGCCGATCGGTGCTGCACCGCTCACGCTCTTGGCGCGGGCGAAGGTGTAGAGCACGTCGTCGGCATTGAAGGTCGTGCCACCGCAGCCCTTGACGCCCTGGCGCAGCTTGAACGTCCAGGTCAGGCTCGCCTCGTCGAAGGTCACGCTCTCCGCGAGCCGGCCCTCGAACTGCGGGATGTCGTAGCCGAAGTCGAGCAGGCCGACACCGCTGGCGTCCGCACCCTTCGGCTTGTAGTAGATCAGGGTCTCCATCAGGTTGGCCATGCCCTGCTGCGCCGCCGGAATGGCGGCCGAGGGGCCATCGGGATCGAGACCCGCCGGCACGTCAACGCCGAGGTACGTCATGGTCGTGGCTCCGCCGCCGCCACCGCTGGAACAACCAGCGAGGACGACCGCGAGTGCGGCTGCCACTCCGACCGCCAAAGATCGCTTCATCTCACCACCTCATTCGGGGTCCGGGAAGGACCGGGATCTGCCTCCCGCGGCGACGCCGGGGTGGCAGAATGTAAATGCCTTACCTTTAACGGCAACAAGCCCCTAGGATCACGATCAGGTAACGATGCCTCTACATGACCATGGGACCGGCCCGGAGCAGCCTCTGCTCGCGGGTGTGGTCGACCACGCCCTGCGCACGCGCACGTCCGGATTGCGCGACGATGTCGCCGCGGCCGCCCGCACCCTCCTCCTCGGCGCCCTCGGGGTCGGGGCCGCGGGCCCCGTCACCCACGAGACGGCCATGGCCCGCTCCGTCGCCCTGTCCTGGGGCAACCTCCCCGAGGCCCCGGTGTGGGGCCGATGGAATGTCGGTGCCGACGGGCACGGTCCGCGACTGAGCGCGGCCCACGCCGCCTTCGTCAACGCCCACCAGATGCACACCCTCGAGTGGGATGCGATCCACGAGCCGGCCGTCGTCCACCCGATGACGGTGGTGACCCCGGTCC
>CAZLHZ010000099.1:0-7319 GCA_964559285.1 uncultured Actinomycetes bacterium
CGCGCAGGGGGTTGTTGGGCAGCATCGTGTAGGGGGCGGCGTACCCCGGCTCCCATGTCAAACGCTGCTCAACGTCACCGAAGGCCTGGTGCGGGATGCCGTTGACACGAATGTCAGTCCAGCCATCACCAATGGGTGCTGTCGTCACCATGTAGTAGGGCGACCATGACACACCCGGGGCGAGTGCCTGCATCACCAGCAGCACGAGCACAGCCAGAGCGCCCGCGACATTGACGATGGTGCGTACGACGGCACCGGTGAGTCGCCGACCCATGACCGCCACGGTGCCCGCGAGGACGAGCACGGCCCACACCCACGACGGTGCACGGAACACGGCGATGACGGCGAGAAGAAGGCTGCCGGCAATGGAGCCGAGGATGTCCCAGCGGTAGGCCTCAAGCGCACCAAAGCGTCGGAACTCACGGCCGGCAATCTCACCGAACGACATCATCACTCCAGTGACGATGACGAACACGATGGGCAGCGCCACCCAGATCGGCAAGCCTGTGGGCTTGCTGTCGGCTGCGAAGAAGATGAGGCCGTTGGATGACTGCTCGATCTTGGTGGGGAACAGCACCAGGAAGGTGATGAGGATGCCGAGCAGGCCCGGTGCCCACGCCCCCAGATCACGGGCGCCATCACGCGACGCGCGCAGGAAGCCCAGGCCGATGCCGAGGAACGACGCCAGCAGGATCAGGTTCGAGAAGTAGGACAGATAGAGCAGGTAGGTACCCGACCAGCGAATGAGACCCAACTCGACGAAGAGCATGAGGGTGCTGGCCGCGATGAGGCGCGGGGCGGAGGCGGCGGTGCGATCACGCCAGGTCCAGACGGAGGTCACGGTCGTCACTGCGTGACCGTACCCTCCCGACCCAGCCAGATGAGCGCATTGCCACCGAGGATTGCGTGGCTCAGGTCGTCAGGGAGATCAGCGGTGTGGACGACGGCACCAACGGGGCGCTCGCCGAGGGGATAGGGATAGTCACTGCCGAGCATGACCCGATCCCTACCCAAAACCGACACGAGCATGCGCAGGATGTGCGGGTCGAATACGACCGTGTCGACATAGAAGCGACCGACATAGTGATCCGGCGGGAACTGTGACCGGCCGCGGACGAGGTCGTTGCGCTGGTGCCAGGCATTCGTCGCCCGACCGAGCCACATCGCGGTGCTGCCTCCCCCGTGGGCGAAAGCGATCCGCAGGGTGTCGGGGACCCGGTCGAAGACTCCCCCCAGCATCATCGCGAGCAGGGACAGATGCGTTTCCGCAGGCATCCCGACGAGCCACTGTGACATCCACCGGTCGAGCCGCACCCCGCCCGGCATGTCCCAAGGGTGAACGAAGACGGGTGCGCCCACATGTGCGCAGTGCTGGAGGAACTCCACGACTGCGGCATCATCGAGATCACGATCGCCGACGTGGTTGCCGATCTCGACCCCGGCATGTCCCGCGGCGAGGCAGCGATCCAACTCGGCGCAGGCAAGATCAGCATCCTGCAGGGGCACCTGGCAGAAGGGCAGCAGGCGACCCTCTCCGCCGGCGCAGATCTCGAGGGCGAGGTCGTTGAAGATCCGAGCCGCCTTGACCGCCTCCACCGGGGGTCGGCCATAGGCGAAGAACACCGGTGTGGGTGACACGACCTGCAGGTCAACCCCGTCGGCATTCATGTCGTCAAGACGCACCCGTGGGTTCCAGCAGTTGTCGGAGATCCGTCGGAACTCCTCATCACGCAGCATGATGACGGCATCACGCTCCGACTCGATGCGCAGCCACGGCCAGTCCTCTCCGCCGCAGAGCTGATCGAGGGCGGGCCAGCCGTGCGGCACGTAGTGAGCGTGCACGTCGACGACGGTCATGTCACCCCTTGCCGGGATGCAGGTGTCCGCATGCAGCACAGGTGCGTGCCGACTCACTGTCGTAGAACGCCTGGAAGATCGGGGGCAGGTCTGCCGCGATGTCGCGCACCTGGAGCTCGACCTCGTGGATCAGCACATGGCACGACGGGCAGTACCACTGGAACTTCTCCAGCGTCCCCTCCTCGCGGATGCGCTCCACCACGATGCCGATCGACCCTGCCTCGGGACGCTGCGGTGAGTGAGGCATCTGACGCGGCAGCACCCACATCTCCCCCTCCCCGATGGTGACGCGATCTGGACCCTCGGGCGTCATGACGTTGACGTGCATCGTCCCCTTGATCTGGTAGAACCACTCTTCATAGGGATCGACGTGATAGTCCGTGCGCTGATTGGGCCCGCCCACGACCATGACGATGAGGTCGGATGATCCCGGAAACATCTCCTTGTTTCCGACCGGTGGCTTGAGCAGGGGACCGTTGATCGCCACCCACTGGGTGAAATCGATCTTCTCCGGCACTGAGGTCATGACGTGCTCCCTTGGGGGCGGTAGGCGATGGCTTGAATCTCGATGAGCAGATCGGGGTGCGGCAGTTCACGCACAGCCACCGTCGTGCGCGTCGGGCCGTCGAAGTCAAAGAATTCGGCATAGGTCTCGTTGTAGCCCGCGAAGTCCGCCATATCGACGAGGTACGACGTCACCTGCACGAGATCGCCCAAATCGGCTCCCACGGCCTGCAGGACATCCCGGATGTTGCCGATGACCGCGCGCGTCTGCTCCCGGATATCCCGGACCACCACGCCATCGACAACCTCAACTCCAGCGAAGGTGTTGTCCGCTCGTCGACTGCTGGTACCGGAGATGAAGATGAGGTCCCCCACGACCTTGACGTGGGGATAGCGTCCGCGCGGGGTGGCCTTGCCGTCGACGACAACCGCACGCACCGACTCGCTCATCTGTCATCTCCTGCGCTCATGTGGCCACACCCACAATCGCCGCGAGACCACCCAGCACGCCCAGACAGATCACCACGGCACCGACGAGGGCAGCCGTGCGCTGCCGCCGGTGACGACGGATCACCTCGGCGTAGGGCAGGGTGCCGAAGGACACCATCTCGTAGCGCGAGACATAGAGATTGGGCATGGCCCGGTGCAGCGCATGCTCGAAGGCCTTGATCGCGAGGAACATGCGCGAGCCCACCTTGGCACTCATCTCATCGAAGTTCTCCCGCGCCATCTGGGCGATCGCCTCCGTGTTGGCAAACCGGCGGGACTCGTAGAGCGGCAGGGCACGCGCCCAGTCATCTCCCGTCTCCTCCAGACAGCGATCGAACTCCACGACATCCTCGAAACCGGAGTTGGCACCCTGACCGAAGAAAGGCAGGATCGCGTGCGATGCATCGCCCAGCAGCGCGACCGTGCCATGGGCCTGCCACGGCGTCGTGTGAATCGTGCCGAGCTGGCCGATCGGATTGGCCAGATAGTCCTCGACGAGAGTCGGCATGAGCGGCACGGCGTCGGGATAGACGCGTGCGAAGTGATCACGCACCTGCTCAGCGGTCACGATGGTGGACAGGCTGTCCGGCCCCTCCTGCGGCCAGAAGAGCGTGCAGGTGAAGGAGCGATCCGGGTTGGGCAGCGCGATCATCATCGACTCACCGCGCGGCCAGATGTGCAGGGCCCCGGGATCAAGGGCGAAGTCCCCATCACGGGCGGGGATGGTGAGCTCCTTGTAGCCCACACCGAGCGGATCGATGACCACCGAGACCAGTCCCGCGCGCTCCAGTGACTCGCGCACGGCACTTCGCCAGCCATCAGCCCCGACGACGAGACCCTCGCGAACCACCTCGCCTGATGACGTTTCGAACGTCACCTGTCCCGTCGCTGCCTCAAGAGCCACCAGTCGATGCCCAAAGTGGATGGTGACCCCGGATGAGGCTTCCGCCGCATCCAGCAGGGTGTGATTGAGCGCCGATCGGCTGATCGAGTTGATGGCACGCAGGCCATCACTGGAGTAGCTCTGGAATGCCGTGTCTCCCTCGACGTCATGCATCATCCGGCCGCGCATCGGCAGCGCCGGTGCCATGACCTCATCAGCAAGCCCGATGCGCCGCAGTGCATCCAATCCCCGCTCGGAGAGCGCAAGGTTGATGGATCGGCCGCTTTCGCTGCCCTCAACCCGCGGGTCACTGCGGCGCTCGAACACGTCAACCGCATAGCCCCGGCGTGACAGATAGCAGGCGAGCAGG
This sequence comes from uncultured Actinomycetes bacterium, assembly GCA_964559285.1. Lineage (GTDB taxonomy): Bacteria > Actinomycetota > Actinomycetes > S36-B12 > S36-B12 > CAZLHZ01. The sequence goes on from CAZLHZ010000099.1 coordinate 4,104, forward strand.
CATCCGGTGAGCCCGGCACCGACGATGATCGCGCGATGCTGCTCACTCATGATGCGACCTCCACGAGACTCGCCAGGCCCGACGCCGCACGCCAGCAATCCTCATAGGTTGAATACAGCGGCACCGGTGCCAGTCGCAGGATGTGCGATCCACGCGCGTCCACGATGACCCCGTGCTCGGCCCGCAGCCGCTGACTCAGCTCCGCCGCATCACCACGCTCGGTCCACAGCGACAGCTGCGCACCCCGCGATTGCGGTGCACGCGGAGTCAGCACGCGAAGCGGTCGCTCCACCATGACCTCGTCCAGCAGTGCTTCGAGGTACGCCGTCAGCCGCAGGCTCCGTGACCGCAGCGTCGCCATCCCGATCTCGTCGAAGATCTCCAGCGACACGCGGACCGGAGCGGTGGCGAGGATGGGCGGATTCGACATCGACCAGGCATCGGCACTGCGCTGCGGACGCGCGATCGGTGCCATGTCGAAGCGCGTGGCGGGGTCGGTCGTCCACCATCCCTCTAGGCGCGGCAGGTCGTCGCGGCCGACATGGTGCTCGTGGATGTAGGCACCGGCAATCGCACCGGGTCCGCCGTTGAGGTACTTGTAGGAGCACCACACCGCGAAGTCGACGTTCCAGTCGTGGAGGGCCAGCGGCACGTTGCCGGCCGCATGAGCCAGATCCCAGCCGACGACCGCCCCAGCAGCATGACCCGCGGCCGTGATCGCTGGCAGGTCGAGCAGCTCACCCGTGCGGTAGTTGACAGCCCCGAGCATGACGAGGGCGATCGAGTCTCCCTCGCGCGCGAGGAACTCCACTACATCCTCGGTGCGAAGCGTGTCCTCACCAACACGCGGAGTGAGGCGCATGATGACATCATCAGGATCCAGTCCGTGCAGGGTTGCCTGGCTGCGGACGGCATAGCTGTCGGATGGGAAGGTCGAGTCCTCGATGAGGATGCGCCGACGCGCGTGCTCAGGTCGATAGAAGCTGAGCATGAGCAGGTTGAGATTCACGGTGAGGGAGTTCATGACGACCACCTCGTGAGGCAGCGCCCCGACGAGTCGTGCGGCGGGTGCCCGCAGCTCCTCGTGGTAGGGGTACCAAGGATGCAGGGCTTCATGATGACCCTCGACTCCGAGAGCCGCCCAGTCATCCAGCTCCTGCATGAGAGCCGCGCGCGTTGACTCGGGCTGCAGACCGAGGGAGTTGCCCGCGTGATAGGCGATGCCGGGCAGTCGACAGAAGCGATCCCCCCAGCCACGGTCGGCGTCATCCAGCGCGAGTGACTCCTCACGGGTGCGCGACAGGGTGGCCTGGGCGCGCGTCGTCACAGCGAGGTCCTCGCCGACCACAGCTCAGGGAACACCCGACGCTTCATGCTCTTCTCCAGCCAGTCCAGTCCGGATGATCCTCCGGTGCCGCCCTTGGCGCCCATCGCACGGCGCACGGCCATGAGGTGAAGGTAGCGCCACTCGTCAAACTTCTCCGACAGGTCGGCGAGGGCAAAGCCAAGTGCTCGCAGATCGTTGTCGGGCCGGGCATCCTTCATGATCGACACCCACACGGCTTCGACGGCATCGTCACCGGCGTACTCCACGGACATGTCACGCGCGAGCACCGCAGCAGGAATGGGGAAGCCACGGCGGGCGAGCATCGCGAGCACGTCGTCATAGAGTCCCGGGCCCTCGAGGGTCGCGAGGAGTGGACCGTAGACCGCCGGGTTCGGCTCATAGAGGCGGATGAGAGCGCGATTCTTCAAGCCGAGCAGGAACTCGCAGTGTCGATAGGCCCACGACTGGAAGCCGGAGGCAACGCCGAGGTGCTCGCGGAAGCGGTTGAACTCGGTCGGGGTGATCCAGCGCAGGGCTGCCCATGACGCATTGAGGCCTTCGAAGTGCAGTTCACTGCGGCGCAGGGTCTCGATGGCACCCCAGGCATCGGCATCGACGCGCAACTGCGACTGCGCGTGCTGCCACTCGAAGCGCAGCATGGCGAAGTAGAGCTCCATGATCTGCGAGGCGGCAAGGAACGCGTATTCACCCGGCTCGTCGCTCACCCGCTGCTGGATCGAGTGCAGGACGTCGGTGCGCACATAGATGTCGTACGGCGTCATCCCGGGGTACTCCAGCCGGGGTCCTGGTGCGGCCTCGTGGTCAGCGGTCATGCCGGGATCATGCCCAGCAACGGTCCGCGGTGGAATGGCGATGCCACGGCAGATCAGCGAGATGACACTGCATTCGCAAGACGAATGACCCGGATCGCCTTACATTCAGCAGGTGGATCACCTCGACGCGGCCCTGCTGGCCGAGCTCCAGCGCGATGCGCGACTGTCCTTCAACGAGCTGTCCCGGCGGGTGCATCTGTCAGCGCCAGCGGTGGCGGAGCGGGTACGCCGGTTGGAGGAGGCCGGTGTGCTGGTCGGCTACCACGCGCGGGTGGACCTGCACCGCCTCGGCTGGTCGGTCCTGGCCCTGGTCCGGATGTCGTGCTACGGGCCGCGGTGCGTGCTGCGCGATCCGGAGGTCGAGGCGTGGCCGGAGATCCTGGAGATCCATCGGGTGACGGGGGATGAGTGCAGCATTCTCAAGGTGGCGGCGGCCACGACAGCAGATCTGGAAAGTCTCATCGACCGGCTTGCGGCGTACGGCCGACCCTCGAGCACCCTCGTGCTGTCGAGCCCGCTCACGTGGAAGGCCATGGGCCCGGTCGAGCAGGGCTGAGCCGGTCAGGGCCCCAACGTATCGATGGCGAGGACATGGACGCCATCGGGTCGCTGATAACTCGGGCCGGTGTTCGTGATGACACCGAGGACGATGTCGTTCGGCAGTGCTGACGGCTCCAGCTTCTGAGCCAGTCGCGTGAGGGATGCTGCAGCCGAGTCGATCTGCTGCTGCCCGAGCTTGACTTCGAAGGCTCCGATGCGGCCATCCGCACACTCAACGACGATGTCGACCTCAAGATCGGTGCTGTCGCGATAGTGCAGGACGCGCCCCTGGAGCGACTGGGCGTAGACCCTGAGGTCCCGCACCACCATGGACTCGAAGAGCAGACCGAGAAACCTCAGATCGCGCTGGAGTCGTGAAGAGGAGATTCCCAGCGCCGCGCAGGCGAGGGAGGGATCGACATAGTGACGCTTGGCGGAACTTCGGATCCGCGCCCGGGACCTCAGCTCAGGCATCCACGCGGGCTGATCCTCCAGCACCATCAGTCGCGTGAGGGC
>CAZLHZ010000100.1:0-1066 GCA_964559285.1 uncultured Actinomycetes bacterium
CAACTACTCGACCTACCTGGAGAAGAAGGCGGCCCGCCTCAAGGTGGAGGGCCAGAAGGACGCCAAGCTCAAGCGGCGGCTCTCCGAGGAGCTCGACTGGGTGAGATCCAACGCCAAGGCCCGCCAGGTGAAGAGCCGGGCGCGTCTGGATCGCTACGAGGAGATGGCTGCTGAGGCGGAGAAGGCCCGCAAGCTGGACTTCGACGAGATCCAGATCCCGCCGGGCCCGCGCCTAGGCAATGTCGTCGTCGAGGCCAAGCACCTGACGAAGGCGTTCGGCGATCGCGTGCTCATCGACAACCTGTCCTTCACCCTGCCGCGCAATGGCATCGTGGGCGTCATCGGCCCCAACGGTGTCGGCAAGACCACGCTCTTCAGCATGATCGTCGCCGCCGCTCAGGGCGACGCGGACGACAAGGACGTCCTGCCGACCTCGGGCGACATCATCGTCGGTGAGACGGTCACGCTGTCCTATGTGGACCAGAGCCGATCCGGTCTCGATCCGAAGAAGAACGTGTGGGAGGCCGTCTCCGATGGCCTTGACTGGATCAAGGTCGGTCAGGTGGAAATGCCCTCGCGGGCGTACGTCGCTGCCTTCGGTTTCAAGGGTCCGGATCAGCAGAAGCCCACGGGCGTCCTCTCCGGTGGTGAGCGCAACCGGCTCAATCTCGCCCTCACCCTCAAGATGGGCGGCAACCTGCTGCGCCACGCACATCCTCGCCTACGAGGGTGACAGCCAGTGGTTCTGGTTCGAGGGCAACTTCGAGTCCTATGAGCGAAACAAGGTGGAGCGACTCGGTGCTGATGCAGCACGCCCGCACCGCGTGACCTACCGCAAGCTGACCCGCGGCTAGGCCGATGCCTCGGCCACGCTTTCCGGTCCAGCGTCGATTCGCCGACCTCGACCCCTACGGCCACGTGAACAACGTCGCCTTTCTGGAATACGTCCAGGAAGCCCGAGTGCAGTTCCTCGCCTCCACCGGCCGCATCGATGTCCAGCAGGAGGGGCACGCTGTGGTGCGGCAGGAGATCGACTACATCCGGCCGCTGAAGTTCTCTCTGGCGC
>CAZLHZ010000100.1:1076-7300 GCA_964559285.1 uncultured Actinomycetes bacterium
CGAGGTGGAGTTCCGCATTGAGAAGCTCCGGCGGGCGTCGTACACGCTCGTCTGGGAAATCCACGACGACGACGGGCAGATCTCCGCTCGTGGCCGCACACTGATGACATCCTGGGACATCGCTGCCGGAGCACCCACTCGGCTGGATGAGAAGCGACGCGCGAGGATGCAGGACTACATGGATGAGACCACCGCAGGAACAGATCCCGAGGGGGACAACGCGTGACAATCCGGTTGAACGAGGCTGAGGCGCGCTATCTCGCAGCGCATCTCGACCGGCTCGTGGCCTGGGACTCCAGCACACCGGTGCGTGTGCAGGTTGCGGGGGAGAGTCTCGGCGTGTTCGGGATTCCCCCCCTTGGTGTCATCACGTTCGTCGCTGTTCCGCTCGCGAGCATCGAGGGGGATGACATCGATCGCACGGTCGCCGCCATCGACCTTCGCGCGCGCATCGCACCCGACATGGACATTGAGATCCCGGAGCAGGCAGTGCCCGCGGCGGGACTGGCCGTGCTGCCGCCCAAGGAGGGTTGGCAGCTGCCCATCCCGGCGGTTGCCGGTGATCTCGTGCCCCTCGTCGAGGAGTCCGTCGAGGAATTCCGCGCCCGGACGGTGGCGGTGACCCCGGCGACGCAGCAGCTCATCGCGGAGGAGATCTGGAGTCGCACGGCGTGGGCGGGCCTGCCGATGCGCGTCCTGCACGCTGCCAAGCAGCTCGGCTTCATCGCGCGCGATGCGTCACGCGTGGCAGCGTCGACGGGTGGCCAGTGGAAGCGATTGACGTCGGCGCGCGGTCAGGTGTTCGTCCACGGGTCGTCGGCTACTGCGCCCACGGGACTCAAGGTCGTCGGGCGTCGCTAGCCTCTGGTCACCAGGGTTCAGCCGCGGTCAGCCACGGAACCAGACTGCGGCATCGCGGGCGAGCACGAGTGAATCGTCCACCAGCCTCACCGCATCATCTCGCGATGCCAGAGCGACATCTCGACCGACGGATGCCGACAGCGTCACCGGCTCACCGGACGTGTTGAGCACCACGCGCATTGCCTGACCACCGTCACGCGCCGGTCGCTCAAACGCCACAACCTGCGCTGATGTTGGCAGCCAGGCGAGCACCCCGTCACCCAGCGCCGGCTCACGGCGCCGCAGGTGAAGTGCTGCGCGATAGAACTCCAGCGTTGACGCAGGCACACCCTGCTGTGCGGCCACACTCAGCCGAGCCCACTCATCCGGCTGCGGCAGCCATGACGCCGTGCCCGGCCCGAATCCGTAGGACGGTGCGTCACCGGACCACGGGATCGGCACCCGGCATCCATCGCGTCCCTTGTTCGCGCCGTTCGTGCGCACGAACACCGGGTCCTGGCGCACCGCATCATCCAGCTCGAGCACCTCAGGCAGGCCGAGCTCCTCACCCTGATAGAGGTACGCCGATCCCGGCAGCCCGAGCATGAAGAGGGTCGCGGCACGGGCGCGATCCAGACCACGGGCCAGATCGGGGTCACCACGGTCGTCCACCGGTGCTAGTCGAGTGCGATGACGCCACACGTCATGGTTCGACAGCACCCAGGTGCACGGTGCCTGCACGCCATGGGTGGCAGCGAGCGAGGAGTCGACGATCGCGCGGATCCGCTCCGCCTCCCAGGGTGCCTTCAGGTAGTCGAAGTTGAACGAGGTGTGCAACTGGCCCGGGCTGATGTACTTCGAGAGCCGCTCAGGAGTGTCAACCCATGCCTCGGAGACGAACATGCGCGGCGGGTCATAGCTGTCGGCGACGGCGCGCCAGCTGCGCCAGATGTCATGCACCTCGTCGCGGTCCCAGTGCGGACGATCACGCGCCACGGTGCGCAGCTCCATGTGCGCCTCAGCCTCGTCACCCGCATCGGGGTAGCCCGCCTTCTTGATCAGCGAATTGGCGACATCGATGCGGAAGCCATCGACTCCGCGATCGAACCAGAAGCGCAGGATCGACTCGAACTCCGCACGGACCAGTGGATTCTCCCAATTGAGATCCGGCTGCGTGGGGTCGAAAAGGTGGAGGTACCACCAGCCGGCAGCACCGGGAATCGGTGACCATGCCGGACCCCCGAAAGCAGACTGCCAGTCATTCGGCAGTTCCGAGCCGCCACGACCCTGGCCGCGCACCGCGTGGTAGTACTGCCACGCGCCGGTTCCGGGGGCATCCTGCAGCGCCTGCTGGAACCACGGGTGCTCACTCGAGGTGTGATTGGGGACGATGTCGATGATGATGCGCATGCCGAGGACATGGGCGTCGTGGATGAACGACTCGAAGTCGGCGAGCGAGCCCAGCCGAGGGTCGATGCTGCGGTAGTCCGCGACGTCATATCCGCCATCGTGGAGCGGAGAGGTGTAGAAGGGTGAGAACCAGATCGCGTCGATGCCGAGGTCCGCGAGATAGGGCAGGCGTGAGCGGGCGCCGGCGAGGTCACCGATGCCGTCACCATCAGAATCGGCGTACGACCGGGGATAGATCTGATAGACGACAGCATCACGCCACCACTGGCCGGTCGATGTTGACGTCATGTCATGCCCCCACGTCGTTGGTATTGACCATCGCTTGCGCGGCGTTGGAGAGGTAGGTCCACAGCATCGCGTCGAGCTCGGGATCCAGATGCTGTTCGTCAACGGCGGCGCGCATGTGGAGCAGCCAGCGGTCGCGAGCGATCTCGCCCACAGCGTAGGGCGCGTGACGCATCCGAAGCCGCGGGTGCCCGCGCTCATCGGAATAGGTCGTGGGACCGCCCCAGTACTGCTCAAGGAACATCCGCAGCCGATCCTCAGCCGGGCCCAGGTCTGCCTCGGGATACATCGGCCGCAGCACATCGTCCGAGGCGACGCCGCGGTAGAACGCCGCGACGAGGCGGACGAAGAATTCCCGCCCGCCAAGGAGGTCATAGGGGGTCGGCTCACCGGACGCTGTCGCCACCGGGCCATTGTGTCCCGTCCGGTGCTGAGCCGCCGCGTAGACTCCCCGGGTGCGGGCCTACTGGGAGTTTCTGCGGATTCCGGGGGCGCTGCGTCTCCTGCTCACGTCGACATTCCCCCGTCTCGCCTACGCGATGGTGGGTCTGGCGGTGTTCTTCAGTGTGGAGGAGTCGACCGGCAGCATCGCGACGGCAGGCCTGGCGGTGGGTGCGTGCACCGCGCTGGGGGCCATCACCGCTGGTCCGCGTGGGCACCTCGTCGACCGCTTCGGCCAGACCAAGCCCTTGGTGTTCTTCGTCCCGCTCTATGCCGTGAGCACCCTGCTCATGGCGTTCTTCAGTCACGGGGCCGTCAGTGCCGTCGTACTCAGCGGGTTGATCGGCGTCACCGCCCCTCCGATCAACCTGAGCGTGCGTCCGCTGTGGAAGGACATCGTCGGGGTCGAGCGGGTCCGGATGGCCTACAGCATCGACTCGGCGTGGACCAATGCGCTGCAGCTCATCGGGCCGCTGATCGCGACCGCCCTCGCCCTGTCCGTGTCACCACGCGTCGCCCTCATCGCCGTGAGCGCCTGCATGCTCGTCGGCGGATTGCTGCTCGCGGTCAATGTGCACTCGCGCTCGTGGGTGCCGGAGGAGCGGGTGGAGGATGAGCACGGCCTCATGCGCTCGCCCGCGATGCGCGTGCTGGCGCTCGAGGGGGTGGCGATGGGCCTGTCGGCGGGTTTTGTTCTCATCGGCCTGCCCGCAGTCGCGATCCTTGCCGACCAGCCGGATCTTGCCGGATGGCTCATGGCAGCCATGGGGGTCGGATCGATCATCGGCAGCATCTGGGCTGGTGCGCGAGCGCACGGCATCGCGCCCGCCAACGGGCTTCGGATGTCGGTGGCGTTGTACGCCGTGTTCCTGCTGCCCCTCGCATTCGTTCCCGTCGGGCCGTGGATGGTAGTCATCGTCATTCTCGCGTGGACAGTCCTCGGTCCCGCCCAGGTGTTCTACATCGAGACCGTCGACGTGGTGCGTCCTCGCGGCACGGCGGTGGCGGCGCTCGGATCGCTGTGGATGATCGAGGGGGCAGCGACAGCGATTGGGAATGCGGTCGGCGGCAGCGTGGCGCAGTGGGTGGGACCGCACGTGACCCTGGGACTTGCGGCTGTCATGGCGATCGGCTCGCCGATCATCTTCACCCTCGGCATGCGCCGGTCATTGAAGCCGGCAACGGTCCCACCGGCGAACATGTCGGCGACCGCTGACTAGCTCAGAGGAATGCACAGGTAGTCGTAGAGCGAGATCCGCTTGCAGTGGTAGCCCATCTGCTGCAGCAGCACCCGGGACTTCGTGGTGTCCTCAAGAATGATGACGGGACGGTCGCGCGAGATGGTCTCGCGGCAGCCCTCAAGAGCCTGTCGCTCATGGCCCTCGACATCGATCTTGATGAACTTCACGGGAGCCTCAAACTCCAGATCGTCAATCCGGATGCATGTGATGTCGACGCCGGGAGCATCATCACCGATGTACGCCGCGCCGTAGTTGCGACTGGATCTGATGAGGTGTGCCGTGCCGGGTGCACTGCTCGCCGCGACCTGATGAGCGATGACATTGGGGAATCGTGCCGCATTGCGACTGAGCACCGCAAAGGTGTCCGGCATGGGTTCGAACGCATGGACCGTGAGTGAGTGCTGGGCCAGGGTGACCGTGTGGCTGCCGACATTGGCTCCGATGTCCAGACTGGTCTTTGTCACGTCGGTGTAGCGGATGATGAGCGGGGTGAGCCAGGCTTCCCACGGCCGCCCCGATCGGACCACCCGGCTGATGAGGTTGTCGTCCTCAAGCACCTCGACCGGAGGGACGTAGCCCGCTGCCGGGCGGCGCCAATACGAGGTGAGCACATCCCGCTGCTGAAGCAGCTCGTTGAGGACCGGATTCTCCGTCACCCGAGGAGGATAGCGAACGAGCTGGGGATCCCGGGTGTCCCGGGATCCCCAGCTCGTGATGAGTTCTAAAACCCGTTCGGTGTCGGATCAAGTCCGTTGCGCACGCCGTCTCCGTCACGGTCATGGTCTCGGGCGTTCGTCCGCCCATCACCGTCGATGTTGTGCTCTAGAGGCGAGGAATCCTTGAGACCATCCCCATCGATGTCCTTCTCAGCTCCTGCACCATCCCTCACACCGTCACCGTCGATGTCACGCTCAACCGAGGAGGGATCGTTCAAACCATCACCATCGATATCGAGCTCGCGTCCTGCCACGTCACGCAGGGTGTCGCCGTCGATGTCCAGCTCCAAGCGGGAGGAATCGAGGAGACCATCGTGATCGATATCTGTCTCACGCGAGTCATTCACTCCATCCCCATCATCGTCGATGTCCAGTTCATCGGAGACCCCGTCATCATCGCTGTCATCATCGTTCCAGTCCATGACACCGTCACCGTCATCATCGGCATCCTCCCAGTCAGCCCGAGAGTCACCGTCATCATCCGAGTCCTCCCAACTCGGTTTGTCATCATCATCCTCATCGCTGAGATCGAGTTGATCTGAGCCATCATCAGAGCCCGGCACTGCCACAGGTAGTCGAGAATCCGCGGGGTGGGTCGCCACATCTGCGCCTGCAGCCTGAACTGCTGTGGTGGTCAATCCTGTCAGGAGAATGAGGACTCCAGCGGAAATCCAGACCCGGCCATTCCACAGTCGTGTGCTTCTCATCTGTTGACCTCTTTCGCTCGAACAGGGTGGCGGGATGCTGCCCTGCTCGTTCAGGTTAGATCCGACTGGAGATGCCCCCGGTGGTCGTGGGATGTCTCTAGGCGCAACGTGTGCGCCTGATGGGCGAGATTCCCCAGCACGGGTGTCTCAAGGTCCGCGGCGAATCAATCGTCGTCACCCGCAGCGATGTCCGATAGAGCGTGACTTTCATCCATACATGACTGTGGGTGGTGGATCCGTCATTGCGGAGCCACCACCCACAGGTCAATCACACGCCGCTAGGGGTGGAGTCCTTCGTGTTCTTCACGCCGTCGCCGTCGCGATCTGAGTCCTTCGCATTGGCCTTGCCGTCACCGTCGATGTCGGGATCAGAGGCGTCAGCGACACCATCACCGTCGATGTCCGTCTCGCCGGCAGCATCGTCGTTGACACCGTCACCATCGATGTCCTTCTCGCTCTTGGTGTTGTCGTTGACGCCGTCGCCGTCGATATCCTTCTCGCCCTTGGCATTGTCGGCGAGGTTGTCACCATCGATGTCCGTTTCGCCAGCAGCGTTGTCTGAACTTCCGTCACCGTCGATGTCC
>CAZLHZ010000101.1:0-3376 GCA_964559285.1 uncultured Actinomycetes bacterium
CATCGGTGAGGAGATTGCTGCTGTCGCCGCTGACACGGCGGTGGCAGCCCGTCGGGCAGCACGTCTCGTTGACGTCCGCTATCGCGTTCGCCGTGCCCCGGTCAGGGTCGAGCAGGCACTCGCCCGACACGCTGAGAGCCTGCATGCGCGAGACACCGGGACACGCAATGTGTCCGTCGTCAGCCAGGGCACCCATGGAGACTTCGACGCCGTCCTCGCCGGATCACATGCGACCGCTATCGGAACATTCCGCTATCCCCGGGTCGCCCAGTTGCCCATGGAGCCGTCCACATGCATCGCGTCGTGGGACTGCGAGGATCAGCAGCTTCAGCTATGGACGACAACGCAGGTTCCACGCATCGTCTCGGAAGTCGTCGCCAGCTTCCTCGACCTCGAGCCGGAACAGGTCATCTGCCGAGAGACCTGCGTGGGCGGAGGCTTCGGCTCTCGCTCCCGCACCTGTGAATACGAAGTCCTCGTCGCCATGCTCAGCCTGCGCAGCGGTCGGCCCGTCGTCCTGACCTACACCCGTGAGGAGGACATGGCGACACTGCGCAGCCGCCACGCCTTCACGACGTCAATGACCGCCCACGCGTCTGAAGACGGACATCTGCTCGGGTTCGACACGACCATCACGGTGGACAACGGCGCCTACAACATGACCGGTCCCTTCGTCATGGCTGTCGCCCTGCACGGGCTCGGGGGGCTCTACCGACCGGTGGGGGTGCGCTGGACCTCAACCCTCGTGGACACGGCCACCGTCCCCGGGGGTCAGATGCGCGGGCTCGGCTACCCGCAGGTCGCCATGGCCTCCGAGGTCCTCGTGGATCAACTCGCCGAGCAGCGTGGTCAGGATCCGATCGACTTCCGGCTGCGCAATGCCAATCATGGCGGCCAGCGAACACTCGGCGGCGGTCTCATCGGGTCGTCCGGGCTGACCGCCTGCCTGACGACCGTGCGTGAGGCGATCGGGTGGACGGCCAAGCGCGCCGATCGCCTGCCCTACCGCGGGCTCGGAGTCGCTGCCGGGATCCACGGAAGCGGCGACAACGGTGGCCGCCCCGACGCCAATACGTCCGCGGCCGGCATCGACATCTTCGCCGACGGCCGCGTCGAGTTGCGGGTCGGATCCATCGACATCGGCACTCATCAGGCGACCGCGCTCGCGCAGATCGCCGCCGATGAGTTGGGGCTCGACCCGGGCGATATCCATGTCGCTCTCGCCGACACGGCCAGCAGTCCCTTCGAGTTGGGGCAGTGGGCATCGCGGGGCACTTACTTCTCGGGTCACGGCGTACGCGTCACAGCATCGGAGATGGCGGCTGAGATTCGGGCCTTGGCCGAGTCGAAGCTCGGCGCGGCGGTGACGCTCGCCGATGGCTGGGCACGGTCCGACAACGGCGACCTCACCCTCGGTGAGGTCATCACCGCATCGGACAGGTTTGCTGAGGGCCGGCTCAGCCACGAGGGAACCTACGTGGACGAGATCATCCGCTTCGATCCGTCGAATCCGGATCTCGATGACGTCACCGGCACCTACTCATTCGCTGCTCACGCGGTCGAGGTCGAAGTTGATCCGGCGAGCGGTCGCCTTACCATCCTTGACTACGTTGCAGCTCATGACATCGGCCGGGCAATCAATCCCGGTGCCTGCGAGGGGCAGATCATCGGCGGAGCTGTCATGGGACTGGGGGCGGTCCTTGGCGAGGCACTCATCCTCGACGGCGGGCGGATGGTGAATCCGACCTACCTCAACTACGCCATGCCGCGCGCTGCTGATGTCCCTCGAGTGCGGCCGATTCTCATCGAGGGGGAGACGGACAACGGGCCGTACGGCGCGAAGAGTGTCGGGGAGCTGCCCACCTGCCTGGCTGCACCCGCGGTCCTCAATGCGGTGTACGACGCCACCGGGATCGGGTCCTCACAGCCCTGCGCGCACGAGATGAGCGGCAACCCGGGGGGCGGCAGCGGCGCCGGTTCGGCATCTGGCGACGGCCGAATCGCTGGCAGATCGCCCTCATCCGTCGCGCCTATCCGTTGGGCCTTCAGGCTCTGCTCGAGCGATTCGGTCGTCGCGTCGTTGACCGGACGGAGCCGGTCGAGGTGACAGAGGTTATCGCTCCCAGCACGGCCGCTGAGGTTCGTGACGCGCTGGGCGGCACCACGGCGGTGCTCGGCGGCGGCACCGATCTGCACCTGCAACGTCGGCAGGGAATCAGCCGGGACACACGACTGGTCTCGCTTCGGCGGGCCCGGGAGCTCGCCGGTGTGCGCGAGGAGTCGACGGGAGACCTCTGGATCGGCTCGGCGACCACTCTTCAGGAGCTCGCCGAGCATCCACATGTGCCATCAGTCCTTCGTGATGCAGCTCTCACGATTGCATCCGAGCAGGTACGCACAGTGGCAACTGTCGGTGGGAATCTGCTTCAGGTCAAGAGGTGCTGGTTCTTCCGTAACGGTTTTGACTGCTACAAGCGGGCCGGTGCCACTGCCCCCTGCTACGCCGTCACCGGCGATCACCGCTTCCATCACGCTGCACTCGGAGCGCACCGCTGCCAGGCGACGACCCCCTCCGATCTAGCGAGCGTCCTCGTGGCGCTTGACGCGAGCATCGAGATCCTCAGCGACACTGGACGGCGCATCACCACCGCAGGCGGGCTCTTCACCGGTCCCGGTGAGTCGGTGGTAGGCCGAGAAGAAGTGCTCACGGCCATTCGGGTGTCGGCTCGTGATCGTGCTCGACTCGCCGTCTTTCACAAGCTTGCGCTGTGGTCGGGTGACTTTGCCATGACATCCGTGACCGTGAGTCGACTCCCGAGGCTGGGCGCCGGGGCGGCTTCAGGATCCGGGGCTGGCCTCAACTATCGCGTCGTTCTCGGCGCCGTCGCTCCGGTGCCGTGGCGGGCGCCCGCAACCGAAAGTGCCCTGGACCGGCAGGCGCCGGACGCGACCGTGCTTCTGGTCCTGGATCACGAACTCAATCGGCATGGGCATCCACTGTCCGGGAATGCGTGGAAGCTTGACGCAACCGTAGGGCTGCTCGGAAAGGCGCTCGTCGATCTCTCAGGGCGTGACTGAGAGACCCCCCACGCAGCGCGTCAACAGCAGACTCTGTCGCTCACGCGTGTGTTCGTTGTCGCTCCATCGGAACGACAGCAGATAGACGGGTCGAACCGGAGTCGGTCGCTTGAAGGTCAACCGACACCGTCATCTCCTCAAGGAGTCGTGAGCCAAGACCAGACTCACGGGAACCGGTGAGCGAGCCATTGTTCTCGATCACGAGGATCACCACACCCTCGCCGACTGACAGCTGGATATCGACCTCGTCTGCACCACCGTGGCGAATCGCATTTGACGTCACCTCACCGATCAACTC
>CAZLHZ010000101.1:3386-7299 GCA_964559285.1 uncultured Actinomycetes bacterium
GCAATGGGGTCGGTGGCGATCATCTCCATGGCATCACTGTCCACGTGTACGTCGATGTGCGCGATGCTCGCCCACAGCTCCTTGACGCGCTGCAGGGTCACCTCAAGCACGGCGGAGGTGAGCTGATCGGGAATGCTGGGGTGAGCAGCGGTGCTTGAGAGCCCGATGAGGCTGACGGCACGATCAAGATCCCGCTGCGCATCGCTCACGAACGTCTGGGTGTCTGCGCCGGAACGAAGGGCTGCGTCGAGACGGATCGCTGCCGCTGTCACCGCACTCTGCACCGGTCCGTGCAATGCGCGGGACAGGGCTTGCTGCTGGCACCACTGCACCTGGCCAACACGCGCGATCTGCCATCGGAGTTTCTCGGTGGCGTTCATCACTCTCGCCTCAGCCGCCCTCTGCTCAGCACGGACAGCAGCAAGGAGGCCGCCCAGCGCCCCGAGGGACGGGACGAAGAATCCGCACGATACGGCGACCGGTCGACCAAGCGGTCCGGCAGCGAGCGGCAGGAGAACGAGGAGAACACCTGAGGCGAGCATTCCGGAGAGGCAGAGCGACAACACGACCATCACAGGACGAGGCAGCATGCGCTGCCTCGTGGAGAGGGCGATGAACTCGTTCGCCAGCCAGAGAGACGCCCAGGTCACGGCGAACATGGTGAGAACGAAGATCGGCTTCCCCCACCATGTCACAACCTCGCGCGCCGGGTTGAGGGCGAGAAGTCCCAAAGCGGTCGCGCTTGCCAAGGGAAGGAGCGGCCGATGACTGAACTGACTTGTGAGGATCGTGCGCCACTGCGGTCGCACCGCATGTGCGTCCTCGGTTGATTCCGGTCTCCAGCGCGGAACCTGAGAGGCGAGTTCGTGGCTCAGAGGTCGGACAATCTCAGCGGCGGTGCGCTGGAGCACCGAGAGCGAATGGCGTGGCTCATGTGGTTCAAGGCGATCAAGCTCGGCAAGAATCCGCTGCCGAATATCGGCAATCACTTCGACCTGTCTCACTGTGATCTTGAGGTCGACCTGCTCGCGGGCCTGGATCAGCTGCAGGCGCAGTTGCTCGAGCTGCTGCATCTGACGTGCATGTTCTCGGGATCCTTTCACGACGACTGCCAGCGGGATGAGTAGCGTGAAGGAGACCAGGAGCCCGGCAACTATCCGATAGGAAAAGCGTGGAGCGTCATCCCAGCCGAGTCCAGCAAAGGCAAGCGCGAGCAGCGCACCGCGCACCGCTCCAACGCAGATAAGGGCGATGAGGAAGACGAGCGGCTGAAACCGCGAGGGATCGCCATCACCGCGCCAGGCGAGGGGAATGAGGATGGCGACCCACGAGCATGCCGCGGCAGCAAGGGGCACGAGGAGGCGAAGAGCGAAGGGAGCGTCGATGCCGACCGAGACGGCCCAGTTCGCAAAGATGTTGAATGCGACATAGCTGAGGAACACCGGCCAGGTCGCGATGTTGCGGATGTCGAGTGTGTCTCTCACCAGCGTCATGGTCGCTCCGGAATGCCGGCGGCAGCGATGAACCGGCGTACAGCCTCAACGCGCGGGTTCACCGGGCCAGATGACGGGATCGCAAGCGATTTGAACACCTCGGCCATCCACCGCTCAACCGTGGAGACATTGACCTCCTTCATCTGGGCAATGTGGTCATTCGTGTAGCCCATGGCAACGAGTCGGAGCACGTCGAGGTGCTTGAGGTCGAGCGCTCCCAAAGGCTTTGCCGGATCCTCGTTGTGCCGGACCTCCTGCGGCCGGTCCGCAAGCACCGAATCGATCGAGGCGAGCAGGTAGTCGACATCACGCACCATGTCCTTGCGCAGGAACCCGGCGTTTGGCGGGATGTCCTTCAATGAGATCCCAGCTGTGCGCTGATCGGGATGCCTCGTGAGGAACAGCAGGGCGATGTCGGGGCGCTGGCGATGAAGGAGGAAGGCAAGGTCGAGGCCACTTGGTCCGGGGCCCAGGGAGATGTCAAGGAGGGCGAGGTCGGGATCGAAGAGGCGGACCTCCGAGAGAGCGGTCACGACATCCCCCGCTGTTGCGACCTCGAAGTTCTGCGCTCGCAGCACGTCCGCGATGAGGCTCGCCGTGAAGGCGTCATCCTCGACGACGAGGGCCCGACGCCCGAGGCCTGGCACGGGCCGACGGTACTAGAGGGGGGCGGTGTTCTGGCAGGCTTATGAGGGATATCCCTCGCCGGGTCCCCGGTCAGGTGGGACGCGGCACTGCCGGTGGACGGGATGCATGCCGTTCGAGCAGGACGGAGGTGGCGTACCCCAGATCAAGCCGACGGGTGTCCCGGCCGGGGGTTGACGTGACCCGGCGCCCCGCCCGGTCAGCGTCAGCCCAGATGCTGTCCTGCGCCAGGGGAATGCCTCCGGTGGAGGGGCTGCCCGTGCGGTGGATGCCCAGCGGCGGGACCGGGGTGCCATCCGCCCGCAGGATGCGCGGCGCGGGAGTGAGCTCAATCTGGAATGCACCGCTGTGGAGGGCTCGATGGTGTCGGCCGCAGAGGGGAACGAGGTTGGCAACGCTGGTCGCGCCCCCGTGTGCCCAGTGGATCACGTGGTGGAGATGTAGGTGTCTCCGAGCATGGCAGGCCGGGTAGACACAGGTCCCGCCATGACGCTGGAGGACAGCGCGGGCCATCGCCCGACTCGGAGCGCGGCGAGTGCGGCCGAGGTCGACGAGGGAGCCATCAGCGAGATGGGACAGGGTCCGGGTAGGTGCATGACAGGTGAGGGCGAGGAGGAGCTCCTGCGAGATGGCCACCCCGGTCGGCTCGATCCGGGGAGGCATCGGCCGCGTTCCCGCGGGAACGTCCGGGTCACGCGTTCCCGCGGGAACGTCCGGGCGGCTGATCGCGGCCGAAGGCGCCGATCGCACCACGGCACCCACGGCGGCGGCCAGCTCCTCGACTTCCACGATGACGTGCACCTCGACCGGATCGCGGCTCAGCGGACCAGCCTCGGACCCGCCGTGTGACCTATCGGCATAGGCGCGGGCGAGGGTGACGAGGGCATCCGCACCGCAAACGGCCTGATCCTCCAACACCGTTATATCCCGGACACCTTCTCCATCCCCGCCGCTGTCGACAACCCAGTCTTCGCCCACGAGACGGCCTCCGCCCTCGTGCGCCGCATCTCGCGCGTGGTCCAGGGCGGCCATGACGAGCGCCGCATCCGGTCCGGCTAGCCGCGCCCGGATGACGAGGCAGCCTTCCTCATCGATCCACCACCGCGCGCGTCGCTCTGCAATCGCACGCTCCTCCTCCGCACGCGCGGCACGGGTCAGCGCCCTCAGGAGTCGCTCCAGCTGCGCTCCCGTCGCCCACGATGCGAGATCGACGAGGGTCGCTTCCGCAACGACGCCGGCGACGCGGGTGAGTGCACGGACCTGCGAGTAGCTCACCGATCCCGAGGCGAACGCCGCTCGCACCAGCGGCATGTCCTCCAGCACCCGGGCCACGCGGACATGCTCACGCGCAGTTCCAGGCGCGATACCGCACAGCCATGAGAGCCATGATCCGGTCGAGGTGAATCCCTGCCACGCCGTACGCCGATCCGCCTCGGCCACCAGACCAAGCCATGCACATGTCGCAGCGTTGATGCGACCCGCTTCGCCCGCGACACGGTCGGCGAGTGCATCGAGGCTCAAGCCGCTCGACGACCAGTTCGAATCCGGGCTCGGGGGATCATCAGCCGGCCGACACGAGTCACGCGCAGTGTCATGTCGTGGCTCACTGTCGCGATGCGGGTGCAGGGGACCGCCGTCATGGGCTCGCGATGGTGCGGTGAGGAGGCTCATGACCGAACGCTAGGAGTGACGTGTGACGCAGAGTTCCATCATCGAGCGCACTGTCCACAGCAGGCGGATGAGATGGGCTCGCACACCTGCATGAAGGCGTGCCA
>CAZLHZ010000102.1:0-7277 GCA_964559285.1 uncultured Actinomycetes bacterium
TCAAGGATCGGACCCCATGTCGGATTGCCCTTGAGCCAGTTGTTGACCCGGATCGGATCAGTTCCGCGTTGCGGCAGGATCGATCCGGGCACGGAGGCGATCGCGAGCAGGAAGAGCAGGATGAGCGCGGTGCGCATGCTTGTGAGCTGTCGCCAGCACCAGCGCAGGAACCCGAGCGGTCCCATCGGCGGCAGCGACCCGGACGACGTCATCTCGGCGCGGGCACCGTCACCGGCCTCCGCCAGCTCCGTCGCGTTCACATCAGCACTCACAGCGGCACCTCAAATCCTGGGACGAGTGTGCGAAGCCAGATCGACACGGTGGTCCACACGCCAGTGACCATGAGGACACCCAGCACGATGAGCAGCCCACCACCGATGCGGCTGATGAGCACGTAGTGCTGACGCAGCCACGTGAGCGTGCCCGCCGCCCACCGGAAGAGCAGACCGAGCGCGATGAACGGCAGGCCGAGTCCGAGGCAGTAGGCGAATGACAGCAGCGCCCCGCGACCCGCACTCGCCTCGGTGAACGCCAGCCCCTGCACCGCGGCCAGCGTCGGACCGATGCACGGAGTCCAGCCCAGACCGAAGAGGAAGCCGAGCACCGGCGCACCCCACAGGCCCATCGTCGGCTTCACATGGATCCGCGCCTCGCGCTGGAAGCGATCAGTCCACGACCCGATCCCCATGAACACCAGGCCCATGATGATGACGACAACACCGAGGATGCGAAGGTCGACGTCCTGCCACTGCAGGAAGAACGACCCAAGCCCGCCGAACAGCAGCCCGTAGGACACGAACAGCACCGAGAAGCCGAACACGAAGAGCACCGATCCGAGCAGCACCCGACTACGCCGCTGCCCGGCCGCGATCTCCGCACCCGTCAGTCCCGTGACATAGGAGAGGTACGCCGGTGCCAGCGGCAGCACGCACGGGCTCGCGAACGACACCGCACCCGCCGCGAAGGCGAGGGCGAGAGCGGCCAGAAGTGATCCGCTCACGACCGTGTCAGCGACCCCGGTGATGATCATGACGTGGGTGCCGCCGACGGTGAGGTCGCTTCGTCGAGCAGCGCATCGATGAGACTGCCGAGAGAGGCATCTGTTGCCTCGCCGAGGATCCGCCCAGCAACCCGACCCTGCTGATCGATGAGCAGGGTCGAGGGGATCGCCTGCGGCGGCAGTGAATCGCGGAAGAGCAGCTGGATGCGCCCGTCAGCATCGACGATCGAGGGGAACGTGATGTCGAAGGTCTGGACAAAGGCGCGCGCGGCAACATCGGTGTCACGCGTGTTGAGTCCAATGACATGCACACCCTCACCCTCATGCTCCGCCCACGCCCCCTGCAGGACGGGCGCCTCCGCACGACAGGGTGCGCACCACGACGCCCACACGTTGAGCACGATGACCTGCCCGGCGTAGTCCGCGAGGTTCAGCGGTGTGCCGTCCAGGGTGACGCCCTGGACATCAGGAGCGGGCACGCGTCGCGCCGGATCGAGCAGGACGAGCGATCCATCACCGGCGACGAAGCCGGTGCCCGCCTGGGCATCACCGCTTCCGGACCCGCCGCATCCGGCGAGCAGCGGCACGAGCAGTGCTGCGCCCAGACTCGAGGCGAGCAGGGTGCGCAGGCGGATCATCACGGTCACAGTCAGCAGTGTCGCTGACAACCCTCAGGCTCCGCGCGCTGGACCGGCGGCGGGCACGAGATCACGCGAGGGTTCGGCGTACGCAATGGAGACAAGGTGATCTCCGTCATATGTCAGGGAGGTGACGGAGGCGAGGGAGCACTGGCGGTGGCGCGGGTCGTGGACATAGCGCCGACCCTCAGCGCACAGGCGCATGATCCAGACGGGGAGCTGGTGGCTCACGAGGACGGCCTCGCGACCGCGGGCCGACTCGCGTGCATCGGCGACGGCAGCCGACATTCGAGCCGCAAGGTCCACATAGGGCTCACCCCAGGAGGGGCGCAGGGGGTTCCACAGGTGCTTCCATGCCGAGGGCGTGCGCAGGACCCCGTCGCCGACACTCACCCTCTGCCCCTCGAAGACGTTCTCCGCCTCGATGATGCGGTCCTCGATGTCGATCGGCAGGCCGTGCACCTTCGCCACGGGGGTCGCGGTCTCGATTGCGCGCTCCAGCGGGGAGGAGCGGACCACGGCGATATCGCGATCAGCGAAGAAACCCGCTGCACGATCAGCCATCTGCCGACCGAGGTCGGAGAGATGGAAGTCGGGGAGTCGGCCGTAGAGCACCTTGGTGGGGTTGTGCACCTCGCCGTGGCGCAGCAGGTGGACGGTCGTGCGCGTCATCGTCAGGTGACCTTGCGACGTGCACCGGCGCGACGGGCGCTTGGTCGCCAGGTCGACTCGCCGGCCTCGATGGAGGCGATGCGCAGTGCATCACCGTGCGCCGCGAGGGCCTCGACGAGGTGCATGACATCGGGCTCATCCGACAGCACATCGACGCGCAGGCCATGCTCCTCGGCCGTCTTCGCCGTCTGCGGGCCTATGCATGCGACGACGGTGGCGGCATGGGGCTTGCCTGCGATGCCGACGAGATTGCGCACCGTGCTGCTCGAGGTGAACACGACCGCATCGAAGCCACCGGACTTGATCGCCTCGCGCGTGTCGGCGGGCGGCGGAGCCGCGCGCACCGTGCGATAGGCCGTGATGTCCTCGACCTCCCAGCCGAGTTCGGTCAGGCCCGCGACCAGGGTCTCGGTCGCGATATCAGCACGCGGCAGGAAGACCCGGTTGATGGGATCGGCCATCGTGTCGTAGACCGGCCACTCATCGAGCAGTGCATGCGTCGTCTGCTCCGTGGGCGGCATGAGATCCGGGCGTACGCCGAACGCGATGAGTGCTGCCTCCGTGTCACGACCGACCGCGGCGACCTTCAGCCCCGCGAACGAGCGCGCATCGAGGCCGTATCCGTCGAGCTTCTCCTTGACCGCGCGCACCGCATTGACGCTGGTGAAGATGACCCACTCGTAGCGGCCCTGGACCAGTCCGGTGATCGCGCGATCAATCTGGTGCGGCGTGCGCGGCGGCTCGACTGAGATCGTCGGCACCTCGACCGGCACGGCACCGTGGCGGCGCAGCAAGGTGAGCGCATCATCGCCACGGTCCTGGGTGCGCGGCACGAGGACATGCCACCCGAAGAGGGGCTTCGCCTCGAACCAGTCCATGCGACCGCGCTGGGCAACCGCGTCACCGATGACGACGAGGCCCGGCTCGCTCAGCTTGTGCGCCTTGACTGCGGCCGCGCAGGTCTCCAGGGTCGCGACCACGGTGCGCTGGTCGACGGTCGTGCCACGGCTGGTGATCGCGATGGGGGTCTCGCCGGAGCGGCCCGCCGTCATGAGGTGCTTGGCGATGTCGACGGCGTGATCGGCACCGTTGCGAACGACGAGCGTTCCGGTGGTCTGGGCGAGGGAGTCCCACGCGACCGTGGTGTCACCGTAGGTGACCACGCGCACCTCGTGATTCTTGGGCGTGCCGAGAGTGAGTCCGGCGTACACCGGAACGCCGGTGACCGTGCTGACTCCCGGGGCCACCTCGAACGGCACCTTCGCCTTGGCGAGCTCGGCGGACTCGGCCGCGAGTGTGCCGTCGATCTCGGGATCGCCTGCGAGGAGGCGGACGGCGCGGCGACCGGCCTTGGCGGCCTCGATGACGAGCTTGGTACGGGCCGGGCGAGCGAGCTCCACTCCGTCGGCGTCCACCGTCGGCACAACCTCGACACCCTCGGTTGCATAGGTGCTCGCGATATGGAGCACCTGCGGGTCGGTGATGACGACCTCCGCCTGGGCCAGCAGCGCGGCGACGCGCACGGTCACGAGGGCGGGGTCGCCCGGGCCGGCGGCGGCCAGGGCAACATCTCCGAGGGCGGGGCGACGGCGTGGACGCGCCGATCCCGCAGCGGCGGCGGTGGAGGTCATGAGGCGGGTACTCCGATGGTGGGGGTGGCGGCCAGGCAGGATGGCCGACGGTCGCCGGTCGCCTCCGGGAGGCCGGAACCAAGCCCGGCGGGGGCAGGGTGTGAGCGACGGATGGACACGGGACTCCTGTGACACGCGGGATTCAGGCGCGGGGTCAGCGGTGCGGGGGCCCGTTGCGACTGTGTGATGAGGGTAAGGACGTGGGGCGCGTGAGCCAAAGTTGACCGGTACGCTTCGTCCGATTATCGGTCACCGCGGGCGCGGTGCTGCCGGGCACCGCGGTTGGTCGACCCCCGCGACCGGTTAGGCGAGGGCCTGGCGGAGCGCCGCCTCCTCCACCCGCCAGATCGAGTGCACCTCACCGTCCACAAGGACCACCGGGATCTTGTCCCAGTACTCATCGAACAGGCGCGCGTCATCGAAGATCGACCACTCTCCCCACGCCACCCCCAGCTCAGCGCACACCCGCTCCACGATCGGCAGGGCGTCCACACACAGGTGGCATCCAGGCTTGCCGACAACGATGACGCGTGGGGAGGGGTCCACCGGGGCAGTCTGTCAGCGTGACTCCCCCCAGCGTGGACGGACCTGACTCGCTCGCCGTGGCTCTAGGCTGGCGAGCAATGACCGAACCCGGCGCCGCCCCCCTCGACGTCCTCGACGCCTACCGTGTCGCGGGGCGAGCGTCCGCCGCCGCGGGCGAGGCTGTCTCCGGGGTCCATCGGCAGGCCAACGTCACCCGCGCCGCCTTCTTCGATGTCGACAACACCATCCTGCGCGGGGCGAGCATCTTCCACTTCGCCGTCGGCCTGGCCCGACGACAGTTCTTCTCACCGGCCGAGGTCGCGAAGTTCGCCCTCAAGCAGGTGAAGTTCATCCTCAGCGGCTCTGAGGATCTTGAGGACATGGCCTCGGCCACCGAGGCCGCCCTGTCATTCGTGGAAGGCCGCGATGTCGCGAGCCTCGTGGCAGTGAGCGAGGCGATCTTCGACAGCGACGTCAGCGACAAGCTCATCCCCGGCAGCCTCGCCCTCGCCCGCGAGCACCTCGATGCCGGAGATCAGGTGTGGCTGGTGACGGCCACACCCGTCGAACTTGCCACGCTCATCGCCCAGCGCCTCGGACTCACGGGTGCCCTCGGCACCGTGGCCGAGATCGAGGACGGTCGCTACACCGGCCGCCTCGTCGGTGCCCCCCTGCATGGCCTGGCGAAGGCGGAGGCGGTGCGCGCCATCGCGGATCGCGAAGGTCTCGATCTCAGCCAGTGCTCGGCGTACTCCGACTCGATCAACGACGTCCCGATGCTCTCCCTGGTCGGCCGCCCCTACGCCATCAACCCCGATCGCGCACTGCGCCGCTACGCCAAGGACCGCGGCTGGTCGGTGCGCGACTTCCGCGCGCGGGCGAAGGTCATGCAGGCATCTGTGCCGATCGCGACCGGAGCGACAGCGCTCGCGGTCGGTGTTGCGGTGGGGTACGCCGCAGGCCGGGTCTCCCGCCGCCGTTGACAGTGTCATCACCCATCGCATCGCTCCGCGATCAAGGGAAGGCACACGCGGCCCGATAGTTGGCGAACATGTCAGTCCACTCGACATCAATCTGAACGCCCGACTCCGCGGACACCTCAGCCGAGGCAGCGGCAAACGCTGCCGGGGCCGCATCAGCAATCTCCTTGACCCGAACGACAGACTGCCTCGGATCCAGCCCCAGCTGGCGCGCCACATCACGCCAGTGCTCAGCAGTGATCCGTGTGAATGCATCAGACGCACCGATGATGAATGACGAGTGGAGCTTCCGAACGGAGTCAAACCGGCGACCCCACGGTCGCGTGTAGGGGAGAGCGGTATTGAGATCGTAGAGCGGCGCCAGAGTGACATCTGCTCCTGTCAGCAGGAGTGAGAAGTTTCGTGCGTGCCCGTCGGTGCCCGCAATGGCGTAGTTGAAGGCAAGGGCATCGAACACTCGCTGAGCTGAGTCGTGACGGGAGATCACCGAAAGCTTATTGAGGAGTTGCCCCACACGATGCACGCTGGGACCACCGTCACGTTCGTACTTCTGCCATGCCGGGTATCCCATCGCCTGGCACAGGTCCTCTTGGTGGACACGGCGAATCGAGCCGTCGGACAGATTGGCTCGATCAAATCTCAGGACGACAGCCGCATGTGTTCCATCGACAAGTCGTTGCAGCCATGCCTCTGCTGTGCTCAACCCGATGGTCCGAGCAGCGCGCAAACAGATCACCTCGAAGGCATCGAACATCTCGAATCCTGGGATAGCCGGCTTCACGATGTGAGTTGTGGGAGCAGAACCGTGGGGCACACCCCACTGCCCCGACATCATGGTGAGCGCAAGTTTCGCCTGTGCCCCTGCCAGCGACCACTGGCCATGTTCGGCCAGGGTCGCGCTGCCCGTGGCTGCCGACTGCCGAAGGTCGGCGATGCGCTCAGCCAACTCCGTGTCGCTCAGCCAACGCACATCACCTTCAGTCGGTGGAAGGTGCCCGTGAGCAACAAGGCGCAGCGCACCGGGCAGATCAACTCCGACGTAGTCGAGCAGCCCCATGAGATTCAGCCGCGACACTCCGGCCTCGCGTTCGAGTCGTTCACGAGCCGGCCCAGGCTCCGGAAGCAGTGCTTCGAAGAATCCCGTCACCACGTCCGGTGAATGATCGCGACGTGTCAACGGCATCGACAGCGACACGGGGGTGGCACCGCTGCTCTCGCGGTACTCCTCAACATACGTGAAGTGAAGGTCACGACCGTCAGGTGAGCTCAGGTGCCCGACGAGGTCACCCTCGAGCCACACATCCAAGATCGCCGGTGGCGACGTCATGCTCGGCCCGTATGAGCGCGCACGATCGACTCGAGATCACCCGACACGGGTCGCGACTCCACCGTCGGCATCACCCCGAGCACGGCCAGCACATCAAGCACCTTCGCGACCTCGACGCGACCGGATCCACCCTCCAGCCGATTGACCCAGTCACGGCTCACCCCCGCCCGCCGCGCCACCTCCGCCTGGGTCCACCCGCGGTCCTGGCGGAGGGTGCGGACGGCCGCGGCCAGTTCATCGATCGTGGACACGCGCACGGCGGCCTCCCATGTCGGGGTACGCCGACACCGTACTCCATGTCGGCGTTCGCTGACATGTCCGAGGGCTGCGCGACGATCACTCACACGAGGTCGGGAGGGACCCTCGCGCACTCGCCGACTCGCGACATCGCACACTCACTCACCCACGCATGCTCCCCCAACGCGAAGGTGGGGACGTCGACCGGAGTCGCCGTCCACACCTTCGAACAAAGCTACTTCGTATTGCGCCGCTAGACCCGCGTCT
>CAZLHZ010000103.1:0-7220 GCA_964559285.1 uncultured Actinomycetes bacterium
GAGGAGTGCCGGACCGGTGACCTGCTCGTCGCCGCCGGGGTGGGAGTCACCCCGGCCGTCATCGGGCTGGCCGCCGCAGCCGGACACGACACGCTCACGGTCCTGCGACCACCGACCGTGGCCCTCGTCATCACGGGCGATGAACTGCTCGACAGCGGGCTTCCCCGGCCGGGCCATGTCCGCGACGCCCTCGGGCCGATGCTGCCGGCGTGGATCGCCGAGCTCGGTGGCCGCGGACATCCTCCGGTGCGCGTGCCCGACAGTGCCGCACGACTGCGCGACGTCCTCGAGGATGCCGAGGCCGACCTCATCGTCACCACCGGTTCCACCGCGTCCGGCGCGACCGACCACCTGCGCGAGGTCCTCACCGATCTGGACGCGCACTGGCTGGTCGACGGTGTGGCGGTCCGGCCCGGTCATCCCATGATGCTGGCGCGCCTGGCAGACGGTCGCTTCGTCCTCGGGCTACCGGGCAATCCGCTGGCCGCCATCAGCGGACTGCTCACCCTCGGCGCACCCCTGCTGGAGTCCATGCGCGGGCTGCCCGCCGAGCCGGACCCCGTCCGGATGTTCCTCGGAGCCGAGGTGCGGCCGCATCCGCACGACACGCGGCTCATCCCGGTCAGTGTCGAGCGACAACCCCGTCCCACGGCAATCCCGCTGCGCTTCACCGGCCCAGCCATGCTGCGGGGCTTGGCTCATTCGGATGCCCTCGCCGTCATCACTCCCGATGGCGGGCGCCGCGGCGACGTCATCGAGGTGCTGGGACTGGCCAGCCGATAGCGTCACGTCCGTGACGGACGACGTCTCCCCGCCGCCTCCCGACCGCGGGACGGCCCCACGCATTGCGGTGCAACTCCCGGCGCGTACGCACGGGCCGTTCACCAGCATCCTCGTGCGCCTGGCGCTCGCTGCCGGAGCTCTCATCGCCACAGCAGTCATCGTCTTCATCGAGGGCGACTGCTACATGAACAGTGGCCAACTCGGTAACGTCAGTTGGATCGATGCGTTTTACTACGCAACCGTGTCGCTGTCGACGACGGGATACGGCGATGTCACGCCCTACTGCGAGTCCGCACGACTCGTGAACGTTGTTGTCATCACCCCGCTGAGGTTCCTCTTCCTCATCGTCCTCGTCGGAACCACCGTCGAGGTGCTCACCACTCGAACCCGCCAGGAGTTCCGAGCAGCCCGTTGGAGGCACAAGGTGCGCAACCACACCGTCGTCATCGGCTTCGGAGTCAAGGGTCGATCAGCTGCACGCACGCTCGTGGAGTCCGGGGTCAAGCCGTCCACGATCGTCGTCGTGTCCGATCAACCCGAGGAGATCGCTGAAGCCACCCGCATGGGCTTCGCCGGAATCCCCGGGGATGCACGTCGCGAGGAGGTCCTGCTCGACGCGGTCGTGCCAGAGGCCCAGCGGGTCGTCATCGCCCTGGACCGCGATGACACATCCGTGCTCGTCACGCTCGCTGTCCGACGACTGTCTCCCAGCGCCACGATCGTCTCCGCAGCCCGGGAGTCACGCAACGCCACCGTCCTTCGTCAGTCCGGTGCCGACTCGGTCATCCCCACGGCGGAGTCCGCTGGGCATCTCCTCGGACTCTCCCTGCTCTCACCCGTGGCCGGACAGCTCATGGAGGATCTCCTTGACGCAGGACGCGGACTCGAGGTCGTGCAGCGACCCATCGAGCGCAGTGAGCTCGGGGTCGCACCCGCCAGTCTTGATGCCACCGGACAGATCGTGCTCGCCGTGATCCGTGCGGGGGTCGTCCACCGCTTTGATGCCCGCGACATCAAGGTGCTCGAAACCGGCGACGAGATCGTCGTCATCCGACACACCGGGTCCTGAGGAGAATGCATGCGCGCCGTCGTCGCC
Source organism: uncultured Actinomycetes bacterium (assembly GCA_964559285.1). Taxonomy (GTDB): domain Bacteria; phylum Actinomycetota; class Actinomycetes; order S36-B12; family S36-B12; genus CAZLHZ01. Next base: position 1,880 of record CAZLHZ010000103.1, read on the forward strand.
CGTGAACCCGGAGCTCCCGAGGTCCTGGAGTGGACTGAGGTCGCGACTCCTTCCCCTGGTCCCGGTGATGTCCTCATCAGGGTCGCGGCTGCCGGTGTCAATCGTGCGGACACGCTCCAGCGCCGCGGCCTTTATCCACCTCCTCCGGGTGGCTCCTCCATCATCGGACTGGAGTGCTCCGGCCGCATCGCCGACGTTGGCGAGGGTGTCACGCGCTGGCGGGTCGGCGATGAGGTGTGCGCCCTGCTGAGCGGCGGCGGCTATGCCGAGTTTGTCACCGTCAACGCCGGACAAGTCCTGCCAATCCCGGCCGGAGTCGATCTGGTGTCTGCGGCCGGTCTGCCCGAGGTCGCCTGCACCGTCTGGTCCAACGTCGTCATGCGGGCGGGCCTGCACTCGGGTCAGCACCTGCTCATCCACGGTGGTGCCAGCGGCATCGGCACGATGGCGATCCAGATCGCCCGCGCACTCGGCGTACGCATCTTCGTCACCGCGGGATCGGACAGGAAGCTGCAGCGCTGTGCGGAGTTGGGTGCCGAGATTCTCATCGACTACACAATTGATGACTTCGTCGACGTCGTACGCCGCGAGACCGACGGTCGAGGAGTCGACGTCATCCTCGACAACATGGGTGCGGCGTACCTCGCGCGCAATGTGCAGGCACTCGCATTCGAAGGCCGACTGGTGATCATCGGACTGCAGGGGGGGACCGCCACTGAGCTGGACATCAATGCACTGCTGCGCACGTGCGGTGCCGTTCACGCGACCACCCTGCGTGGACGGTCCACCTCGCAGAAGGTGGAGATCTGCAGCGCGGTCGAACACCAGGTCTGGCCGTGGATTGCCGCCGGGCTCATCCATCCCGTCATCGATCGCATCCTGCCGATGTCGGAGGCGGCACAGGCGCACGAGATCCTCGAGCGCGGCACGGCCGTCGGCAAAGTCCTGCTCCAGGCGGGGTAAGCCCCGCGTTCAGAGTCGGGCTGGATGTGCACAGATGGGCGTTCGGCCCTCGCGTAGGCAGGCCGCCATGTGCTACCCATGACATGGCCAACCGGCCAACCACCGAAGGGACGTGTTCATCATGACCAGTCGCACACTGTGGCGCAGTCGGGCACCACGCATCGCCACCGTCGCCATCACCGCCGCCCTGGCCGTGCTGGGCGGATCCGTTGCCGGCTCCTCGATCGCCTCGGCCAGCCCCGCGAGCATCTCCGCCGCCGCACCGGCAAAGAAGACCGAGGCCGAGAAGGTCGCGAAGGAGCGCACCAAGCTCATCGCCAAGTTCGAGGACCTCGCCGACAAGGTGGCGAAGGAGTCCAACAAGTTCACCGCGAAGGCGGCCAAGAAGCCGGACTTCGCCTCTGCCTACAGCGCCGCGGCAACCGCACTGGACGATCTGAGTGCCGACATCCTCGCAGCCTCGGGAGTTCTGGCGTCAGCCACCACCCGCGACCAACTCGCGACCGCCAAGGATGATCTCAAGGGCTTCGGGACGCAGCGTTCGACGATCAAGCAGACCGCAGCGACCGCCGTTGCCGCCCTCAAGGCGGCGCAGGAGTCCGACGACGACTGATGGTGTGACTCCACAGCGAACGGTGGCGGTCCCTCGGAAGAGGGGCCGCCACCGTTGCGTCAGGCTCGTGTGCGAGAACGTCCCGGGATCGGCGTACGCCACTCAGCCCTGAGCGGGCAGGGCGGCGATGCGACGTGCGAGGTAGGGCGAGAACCAGCCGGCGTACTTCTCCTGCAGGTCGGGATTGCGCCAGTCAGCGCCAGTGACGATCTCCCGGCAGGCCGACTCCCCGCACAGGCAGCGGAACTCGTCATAGTCACTGGCATCGCACATGGCGTAGTCGAAGCAGAGCTCCTCGCCCGGCGCGATGTCGCGCATCGCCACCAGCAGGGTCTGGCCGAGAAGTCCGCAGTTCGGGGCGCACGAGTGATTGAGCATGTCACCGGGCTCCGGCGTGTCACTCGAGACGAGGTAGAGGTCCGTGTCGACCTGGATGGAGCGGCTCTGGCGATCATCGCCAAGCCCTTCAAGGACGGCTCGCGAGACAATCCATCCACCGAACGCGGCCACGGTCTCGCCGGCAGAGATGGGCTCCAGGGCGAATGAGCCCCAGCCCTTATCTCCGGCCAGTCGAGCTTCGGCCTTGGGATTGAGCCAGTTGTAATCCATGGAGCGCACCTCCCGGTGTCAGACGAGCCGAGGCCGGGGGGTTCCGGAACGGCGACATAGTGTGACACGGCGGTCACCGGATGCAACGACCGTCCACAGGTCCCGATGACCCCTCCAGCGCCCTCGGCAACGGACGGCGGGCCGTCACCAGCCGGGGATGTCACCCGGATCCGTGGCAGCATGGGAGGGTGACACAGACACCCCCTCCCAGTGCGAATCAGCCCGCCGAGTCGTCTCCCGACCTGACCGGGCAGCGCATCGTCATCGTGGGTCCGGACGGCCAGCCCATTGGCGAGGTCGTGCAGGCAGGGGAGCCGGGCGAGGACGATTCCGCCCGCAGCATCACCGACCTCGTGGAGCAGCCCGCCAAGGTGATGCGCATCGGCTCGATGGTCAAGCAGCTCCTCGATGAGGTCAAGGCGGCTCCCCTGGACGAGGCCGCACGCACCCGGCTGCGTGAGATCCACGCGCGTTCACTCAAGGAGCTCGAGGACGGATTGGCGCCCGAGCTCGTCGAGGAACTCTCCCGGCTGGCCCTTCCCTTCAGCGATGACTCCGTCCCCTCCGAGTCCGAGCTGCGCATCGCTCAGGCCCAGCTCGTGGGATGGCTCGAGGGCCTCTTTCACGGAATTCAGACCGCGCTTTTCGCGCAGCAGATGGCGGCTCGGGCACAGTTCGACGAGATGCGCCGACGGGCGGGTGGGCAGCCCATGCTGCCGGCCGGCATGCTGCCCATGGAGCAGGAGAACGGGACCGACCTGCCTGATGCGAGTCGGCGACCGACCACGGGTCCCTACCTCTAGGCGACGCCATCCGGCAATCGCCTAGCCTGAGCGCGTGATCGACCCAAGGACACTCCGTGACGACCCGGAGCGGCTGCGTGACTCCCAGCGACGCCGCGGCGAGGACGCTTCCATCATCGACCGGCTTGTCGACCTCGACGCCCGACGTCGCGCCACACAGCAGGACTACGACGAGCTGCGCGCCGAGCAGAAGCGGCTCAGCAAGGACATCGGTCCACTTCAGGGTCGCGCGAAGTCCGGGGATGCGAGTGCGCAGGAGCAGCTTGACCGGCTCATGGCCACCGCAGCAACCCTCGCCGAGCGGGTGAAGGCGACCGAGAAGGTGGCCGATGCCGCCGCCGCCGAGCTCGCAGCCGCGTGGCTTGAGGTGTCGAACGTCGTGGATGTCGACGCACCCGTCGGCGGAGAGGCGGACTTCACGGTGCTGCGCGAGGTCGGCACGCCCCGCGACTTCGCCGGCGAAGGGTTCGAACCACTGGACCACCTCGACCTCGGCGAGCGCCTCGGCGCCATCGACACTGTCCGCGGTTCCAAGGTGTCCGGGTCACGCTTCTTCTTCCTCGTCGGGGTCGGTGCGCAACTGGAATTCGCGCTGCTCAACCTCGCGATGGATCACGCCCTGCGCAATGGCTTCACCCCGATGATCACGCCGGTTCTGGTGAGTCCCCCGTCGATGGAAGGCACCGGATTCCTCGGCCAGGCCGCGGAGAACGTCTACCGCATCGAGTCCGACGACATGTACCTCGTCGGGACGTCGGAGGTCCCGCTCGCGGCGTACCACTCCGATGAGATCCTCGACGTCTCCTCGCTGCCTCGCCGCTATGCGGGATGGTCCACGTGCTTCCGTCGCGAGGCCGGGTCCTACGGGCGTGACACCCGAGGGATCATCCGGGTCCACCAGTTCGACAAGGTGGAGATGTTCGTCTTCACGACCCCCGAGGAGGCACAGGCCGAGCATCAGCGCCTGCTCGCATGGGAGACGGCGTTCATCGATGATCTGGAGATCCCGTATCGCGTCATCGACGTGGCAACCGGCGATCTGGGCAGCAGCGCGGCGCGCAAGTTCGATATCGAGGCGTGGATCCCCACGCGGGGGACCTACCGCGAGGTGACCTCCACGTCGAACACCACGCAGTTTCAGGCGCGACGCCTCGGGATTCGGATGCGCGACACGGACGGCACCGTGCGACCCCTCGCGACGCTCAACGGCACACTCTGTGCGATGCCGCGCATCATCGTGGCGATTCTGGAGAACCATCAGAATCCTGACGGTTCGGTGACGATCCCGCGGGCGGTGCGTCGCTACTTCGGTGACCGCGAGGTGCTGACGCCGGTCGGATGACGGGCCTGCCTCTCCGCTGATCAACTCAACGGAGCAGGGCCTGCGCCTCCGCAGCCTCGATGAGATCGGCGACGCCTTCAGCCTCATTCGACGCGAGCACATGACCGGCCTCAGCCAGCACCAGCGGATGGGCATTCGCGACCGCGCACGCGAGACCCGCCCAGCGCAGCATCGGCAGGTCATTGGGCGCATCTCCCACCGCCGCCACCTGATCATGGGACAGTCCGTAGGACGTGGCGATCCGGGCGAGGGCGCTGCCCTTGTCCACGCCGAGCACGCTCACCTCCAGCAGGACATCGTCCGGATTCGAGTGGGTCGCCTCGGCGAGCCCGTCGAGCACCGCAGCACCGGCGGACCAGAAGAGGTCAGCATCAAGATCATGATCCGGTCCGGGGCGGGCGAGGATCTTGACACTGTCACCCTGCACGAGCACGTCCTCGATCGGACCGACCGGCACCCCCTCGGGCACCCGCCAGCGCGGCCGATAGCCGACGCCGAGGGCGAAGTCGGAGCGCTCAGGGTTCAACGGCTCAGGATCGGTGTACGCCGATCCGCCCGTGCTGCCGACCCAGTCCCCCACTCGGGCCCGCTCGACCGCGAAGACGACACCGGGGAAGGCCAACCGCAGTCGCTCGACGATCTCCAATGCCACCTCCGGCGCGAACGGCACCACATCGGTGACCCGGCCATCGGCAAGGTCAAGCACCACGGCCCCGTTGGCGGCAACCCCGATGCCCTCATGACCGGTCATCGCGACCACCGGCGCGATCCAGCGGGTCGGCCGACCGGTGACGATGACAAGGTCCACGTGGGTCAGTCGAAGGGCGGCCAGTGCTGCCCGCGTCCGTTCCCCCACGGACCCATCCGGCAGGAGGAGGGTGCCATCCAGATCCGTGGCGATCATCCGCAGATCGGGTGGAATCGGCACTGACCCGTCCTTGGGGGTGCCCAGCCCGGGTCTGCGATTCGCGTGATCCACGCGCACATCGTGTCAGGTCCGGCTAGCGTTAC
>CAZLHZ010000104.1:0-4525 GCA_964559285.1 uncultured Actinomycetes bacterium
GAGCATGGCCGCCTCGGCCTCGATGCCGCCGACACCCCAGCCGAGGACACCCAGTCCATTGACCATGGTCGTGTGACTGTCCGTGCCGACGACGGTGTCGGGGTAGGCCTGTCCACCGCGGGCCATGATGACGCGGGCCAGATGCTCGATGTTGACCTGATGGACGATGCCGGTGCCCGGTGGGACGACCTTGAACTCAGTGAACGCCCCCTGGCCCCAGCGCAGGAACTGGTAGCGCTCGCGATTGCGCTGGTACTCCAGCTCGACGTTGCGCTCGGCAGCATTGACCGTGCCGAAGTAGTCCGCGATCACGGAGTGATCGATGACGAGCTCTGAGGGATTGAGCGGCTCGATGAGGGCCGGATCGCCGCCGAGATCCTTGACCGCCTCGCGCATCGTGGCAAGGTCCACGACGACGGGCACGCCGGTGAAGTCCTGCATGACGACGCGGGCCGGCGTGAACTGGATCTCCTCCGAGGGCTCCGCCGCCGGATCCCATGCGCCGAGGGCGCGGATCTGATCGACCGTGACGTTCGCGCCGTCCTCGGTGCGCAGGAGGTTCTCGAGGAGCACCTTGTGCGTGAAGGGAAGCCGATCACTCCCGGCGACCGCGGCGATGCGGAAGATCTCGTAGGACGTCCCCCCGACGGTCAGGGTCCCCTGAGCTCCGAGGCTGTTGCGACTGGCCATGTCATCCCCTTCGTTGCGACGGACGGGCAGGTCCGAGCGGATGCCGGAGGGAACTGACCCGGATCCGACGGAAGTCTCTTGACGTCAAGATACTTGCCCAGCCTACCCCGGGACGGGGTGGGTCAGGCCTGCTCCACGACCGCGATGACCTCGACATGGTGGGTCATCGGGAAGAGGTCGAGTACCCGGATCGAGGTGACCCTCAACCCGGCCCCGATAAGCCAGCCCAGATCGCGCGCGAGGGTGGCCGGGTCACAGGAGACGTAGACGATCCGCCTCGGCTGAGCGGCGATCAGGCTCGCCACAACGCGGCGACCTGCGCCCGACCGCGGCGGGTCGAGGACGATGACATCGGCCGGGTGCACCGGCCAGTCCTCCACCCGTGCCTGATGGATGCGCGCCCACGGCAGGTCATGGAGGTTGCGACGAGCGTCGGCACAGGCGTCGGCATCGAACTCCACCGCCTCCACGCGGCCGGTCACCCCGCAATCCTCCGCCAGGCCCGCGGCGAAGAGCCCGACGCCGGCGTAGAGGTCGAGGACGACCTCACCCGGACGCACCGCCGCTGCCTCTCGCACGATGCGAGTCAGTGCAGTCGGCGCCCCCGGATGCACCTGCCAGAAGCCATCGGCCCGGACGCGGAACTCGCGACCATCCACGACCTCGCGGATGCGCGGTGCCCGCATCCCCTCGGGCACGACGGCTACGTCTGCCTCACTCGACACGGCCACGAGCAGGGACTGCAGTGCAGGGCGGATCCGACCGAGCACAGCCGCATTGACCTCCGCGGTCGCCAGCGGGCAGGTGTCCATCGCGATGACGTCATGGCTGCGATGCCGGAGCAGACCTCGCCGACCGCTCTCGTCGATCGACCACCGGATGCGGGTGCGCCAGTGCAGTCCGTTGTCATCGCCGGGCACGGCCTCTGCGGCGCCGATACGCTCCGGCTCCACTCCCACGCGAACGAGGGCCTCGCGTACGAGATCACCCTTGCTGCGACGCTGCCAGTCCAGATCCGCGTGCTGCCAGTCGCATCCCCCGCAGCCCCCCGGCCGCGCTGCCGGACACACGGGGGTGACCCGCTCCGGGGACGCGTCCAGGATCGCAACGGCGTCAGCGCGCAGGAACCTGCCACCGCCTCCGGTGCCGGTCACCCGGGCAACGACGTACTCCCCCGGAAGGGCATGACGCACGAAGACGATCTGACCCTCATGCCGTGCAATGCAGTGGCCGCCGGAGGCGACGGACTCAATGTGCAGGTGCAGGTCGGTCACGAGCGACGACCGGGTGCCACGCGCTCCGAGGAATCCAATTGCCACGGGACGCTGACGACCACGACACCGGGTGAGAAGCGCAGGCGCGTCTTCAATCTCAGTGCCGACTGGTTGTGCAGAATCCCCTCCCACCAGTGGCCGACGACGTACTCGGGCACGTAGACGGCCACGAGATCACGGGGACTCTCACGGCGCAGGGTGCGCACATAGTCCAGGATCGGCCGCGTGATTTCGCGGTACGGCGAATCCAGGATGCGCAGGGGCACGGGTATCTCGCGCCGCTCCCACTCCTCCTGAAGTCCCGCGGTGTCCTCAGGTTCGACCGACACTGTCACTGCCTCCAGCATCGACGGACGACTGGCTCGGGCATAGGCCAGAGCACGCAGGGTGGGCTTGTGGATGCGTGACACCAGGACGATCGCGTGGACTCGTGACGGAAGTGTCACATGGTCGTCTCCAGTCACGGACAGTTCATCACGCACCCGGTCGTAGTGCCGATGCACGGCCTTCATCACGAAGAACAGGATCGGCATGGCCACCACGACGATCCACGCGCCGCTGAGGAACTTGCTGATGAGAACGATGATGAGCACGGTGCCTGTCAGAACGAAGCCGAAGGCGTTGACCATCCGGGATCGCTGCATTCGATGGCGCTCTGTGGGGTCTGGGTCACGCCTGAGCAGTCGAGTCCAATGACGGACCATGCCGATTTGGCTGAGCGTGAAGGAGACGAACACGCCGATGATGTAGAGCTGGATCAGAGCTGTGACGTTGGCCTTGAAGGCAATGACGAGGAGGATCGCGAATGCGGAGAGGACGAGGATGCCGTTGCTGAACGCCAGTCGATCACCGCGCGTGTGGAGCTGACGCGGAAGGTAGCCATCACGGGCCAGGACCGACCCCAGCACCGGGAATCCGTTGAAGGCGGTGTTTGCAGCCAGCACGAGGATGAGGGCGGTCATGATGGTGACGAAGACCACCGCAAAGCGGAAGTCGCCGAACACGGCGTTGGCAATCTGGACGATGACCGTCTTCTGCTCCTGACCCTCGGGAAGCCCGATGAGATCCCGGTCGAACTCCGTGACCTTGACGCCGGTTGAAAGTGCCAGCCATGTGATGCCGCTGAACATCGTTGTCGCCAGGACGCCGAGGAGGAGGAGGGTGGTCGCGGCGTTCTTGGACTTCGGCGGGCGGAAGGCTGGCACACCGTTGGCGATGGCCTCGATGCCCGTCAGAGCAGTGGTGCCGGACGAGAAAGCACGAGCCACGATGAAGACCAGCGCCGCACCTGCGAATGCCCCCTCAGGGACGATCGTCCAGTCAGCGCTCTCGGCTCGCAGCACCTCACCGGAGAGCATGCGCACCGCGGCCCAGATGATCATGCCGAAGATGGCCAGCATGAAGCCGTAGGTCGGCAGGGCGAAAAGCAGGCCTGACTCACGCACTCCGCGCAGATTGAGCACGGCGATGAGGACAATGAGGCCGACGGCCCACACGACCGGCTGTTCAGTCAGCGCATGGAAGGTCGATCCGAGGTTCTGGACCGCTGCCGAGATCGAGACCGCAACCGTGAGGATGTAGTCGACGAGGAGCGCGCTGGCAACGAACACGCCCCAGTTGGGGCCGAGATTGACTGAGACCACCTCATAGTCCCCGCCACCACTGGTGTAGGCACGCACCGTCTGCCGATAGGACGCCACGACCGTGAAGAACACGAGGACGACGAGGGCGGCAACCCAGGGGCCGAACGAGTAGAACGCCAGACCCCCGAGCGACAGGACCAGGAGGATCTCCTGTGTGGCATAGGCATTCGAGGACAGGGCATCCGAGGCGAAGACCGGGAGCGCGATGGACTTGGGCAGGTAGGTCTCGGCGAGTCTGTCGCTGCGCAGGGCGCGCCCGAAGACAAAGCGCTTGACGCGATCTGACACCGGCACGAGAGGACATGCTAGGCCCCCCGTGGACCGGGACAGCCCGGTTGGGGGGTGTAGCGTCAGGCGTCGTGCACATCGTGATCCTCGGCTGCGGACGCGTCGGCTCGATGCTTGCGGAGCACCTCGACGCCGCCGGCCACTCCGTTGCCATCATCGATCAGGATGCTGCCGCCTTCCGCAAGCTTTCCCCCACCTACAGTGGGCAGCGCATCAAAGGCATCGGTTTCGACAAGGAGACACTCGAGACTGCGGGCATCGCCCGTGCTCAGGCCTTTGCAGCGGTGAGCAGTGGTGACAATAGCAACATCATCGCTGCCCGTGTTGCTCGCGAGACCTACGGTGTCGAGCGAGTGATCGCCCGCATCTACGACCCCAAGCGGGCTGAGATCTACGAGCGGCTCGGCATCCCCACGGTGGCCACGGTCTCGTGGACCGCAGGTCAGATCCTGCGTCGACTCATGCCCAACGGGTCAGCCGATGAATACCGGGATCCCAGCGGCAGGATCACGCTGGCTGAGGTCACTCTTTCAACGTCGTGGATCTCCCGCCGCACCCGCACCTTGGAGGCCGCAACCGGCGGCCGCATCGCCTTTGGCGCCTGCGCGATCGCCTCCGTCGCCTCGTCTC
>CAZLHZ010000104.1:4537-7096 GCA_964559285.1 uncultured Actinomycetes bacterium
GAATCTGTGCTCCCCGGTGAGGACACGGTGATTCAGGAGGGCGACATCGTGCACATGCTCTTCGCGGTGGACGAGCGCGAGCGCGTCGAACGCTGGTGTGCCAGCGGGCCGGAGGAGTTGACGTGAGAGTCACCATTGCGGGCGCAGGCAAGGTGGGTCGCTCGATCGCCCGCGAGCTGCTCCACAACGGCCATCAGGTCCTCCTCATCGACAGTGACCCGGAACTCGCTCGACCGGGAGTGGTCGAGGGTGCCGAGGTCCTCGAAGGAGATGCCTGCGAGATCAGCACGTTGGAGCGCGCCTCACTGTCAACCAGTCAGGTCGTCATCGCTGCCACCGGAGACGACAAGGTCAATCTCGTCGTCTCCCTGCTGTCCAAGACGGAGTACGGCGTTCCCCGGGTCGTGACCCGAGTGAATCACCCCAAGAACGAGTGGCTGTTCAACGAGTCCTGGGGAGTGGACGTCGCCGTGTCGACACCGCGCATGCTCTCCGCTCTCGTGGAGGAGGCCGTCAGCGTCGGCGATCTGGTTCGCCTCTTCTCCTTCCGCCAGGGTCAGGCGAATCTCGTCGAGATCACCCTGGCTGAGGATTCGGCAGCAGTGGGGCATCGCGTGGGTGACATGGCGTGGCCGACCGATGCATCACTGGTGACGATCGTTCGCGGGCCGCGTGTCATCACCCCCTCCGCGGATGATCCGCTTGAGGCTGGTGACGAGCTGCTCTTCGTCTGCGCACCCGATCAGGAGCAGGCGCTCCACGATCTGGTCGCTGGCTGATCCCAGGCAGGCCTCGCGCTAGAGGTCGTCGCGGCCCGAACTCTCTGCCTTCACTCGTTCGCCGTTCTCCCGATGCGCGATGAGGGTCGGCCGCAGGACAAGGTAGGTGACGTAGGCACAGCCGAGGAAGAGCGGCCAGCCGAGAGCGATTCGGGCAATCCCCAGGCCCGTGACCCAGCCCGCAAGGTAGAGCGGGACCTGCACGATGACGCGGCTGAAGAACATGCCGACCCAGATCCAACTCGCCGCGGAGTAGGAGCGGCGGAGCATCGGCACCTGCCGCCACGCGGTGCGCTCCCCCGTGATGAATCCCACGATGACACCGACCAGAGGCCACCGAATGAGGATCGACACGAGGAACGCGGCGCCGTAAGCGATGTTGAGGAGCAGTCCGGGAAGGAAGAAGTCCTCGGCCTTGCCGGTGCGGGCCGCGACGAACGCCGACACCGCGATGCCGACGAATCCGGCGAGGACCTGCTGCAGCGACTCCCGGCGCAGCAGTCGCCAGCCGGCAATCAGCACCCCGGCCCCGACCGCGCACCAGATCGACAGCATCAACTGATTGCCGGAGATGACGTAGGCGGTGACGAACACAGCCGCCGGGAGTCCCGAGTCGATCACCCCGCGCCAGCCGCCGATGGCACGGGCAAGGAGCGCCTGCTCCGCCTTGATGTCGGCCACCGTCTCGTGGTTCACATGATCGGGCGGGGGCGTCGAATCACCACCGGACCGTGAACCCTCAGCTGACGTCATCTCACGACCTCCCAGTTCGGCATCACGACGACGTCACAGCGACGCACTCCAGGGTCGGAGCTCGTAGCGGGGGTTGAACATGACCTCGGACCCGTCCGGGCAGGTTACCCGCCCGTGCACCACGATCGTGCGGCCAGGCGCCACCCCCGCGATGCGACGACGCCCAAGCCAGACGACCGTGAGCAGGCCCGTGCCGTCGAAGATCTCGACCTCGAGTCGAGGCCGATCGGATGAGGGGGGAACCACGATCGAGCGGACTCGCCCACACACGGTCGTCGACATGCCGTGCCGGCATTCACGCACCGGTGTCGCCCCCGCCTCGGCGGCCTCTCGCTGGAGTTCAGCCGCCTCGGAGTCCGCACGCGTGGTGCTCAGTCCCTTCACCCACGCGGACAGGCGCGACACACGCGCTGGTTCTGGCACACCCTCAGGCTAGCGGCGATGGCAGCATGCCCACGTGACCGGCCACCTTGCGTCCCTCGTTCTGGTGCACGGGGCTGGATCGTCGGGCAGATTCATGCGGACGGCGTTCGCGTCGGTGCGCGCCCTCCACACCCTCGCGATCGAGGACCGCACCGGGCACCGGGATCGCATCATCGACGCGATCGACGCAGCGGTCCGCACCACCCCTCGCCCGGTGGCCGTCGCCGGGGTCAGCCTCGGGGCGCACGCCGCCGCCGCGTGGGCGGCCACGTCGGGTCGTGACCGTGTCGACGCGCTCGGTCTCGTCATGCCCGCCTGGCTGGGCAGGCCCGACGCGGTCGCCTCGATGTCGGTGACCACCGCGGAGCGGGTGCGAACAACCGGACTCGACACACTCCTCACGCAGATCGGTGCGGAGGCTCCCGATCGATGGGAGGCCGAGGAACTGCAGATCGATTGGCCCAACTACGGCGACCACCTCGCACCGGCCTTGGCCGCAGCCGGACACTCCCCGGCGCCGACGCTGGCCGACCTCGCCCGGATCACCGTCCCATGCGGGGTCGTGGCCCTCCCTGACGACCCGCTGCATCCCGCATCCGTGGCG
>CAZLHZ010000105.1:0-1477 GCA_964559285.1 uncultured Actinomycetes bacterium
AACTCCCGGGACCTCCCTCGCCATGCCCGCGGCAGGGGCCACACTGGGCATGACGACTCCGCTGGCTCCGACGCGGGTGAGCGTGAGTGATGCCGCTCCCACGTCGGTCCGAGTTTCGTGGGATGCCCCCGTATGGAATGGCCGAGGGACGATCACGGACTACGCGGTGCAGTATCGCAAGGTGGGGACCGTCGCTTGGGCTACCTTCAACCACACACCCCAAACGGCCACCTCAATCAAGGTGACGGGATTGGCAAGTGATTCTGTTTATTCGTTCCGGGTTGCCGCTGTCAACTCCACTGGTCGTGGACCATGGAGCAGGGAGCCCTCGCTGGCGACTGTGGCGGCGTATCACTCGTGTGTCGTTGTCGATGATGCTTCCGCCCGATGCTGGGGACGTAATTACGAGGGTCAGGCTGGAATTGGTGACTCGTTTGACTATGCGACCTACACGTCACAACCGGTCTTGACCCTTGATGGTTCAACAAAGGCCACAACGGTGGTGTCCTTGGCGGCCGGGGATACCCACTCCTGTGCGGTCATGGCCGATCCGTTGGCCATGTGCTGGGGCAACAATGACGAGGGACAACTGGGGAATGGGACGACCACGATGTCTTGGACTCCCGTGCCCGTGTCAGGAATCGACGGAACGAATCCCGCGGCCAGCGCCGTCATGGTGTCGGTGGGCCGAACTCAATCTTGCGCAGTGATGGCCGATGGGTCTGCGCGGTGCTGGGGCCGAAACACTGCAGGAGGATTGGGAGATGGATCATTCGTGATGCGCAAGGAGCCGGTCCTTGTCGCGGGCATCAATGGACTCGACTCCGCAAGATCGGCTGTTGCCATCTCGAGTTCTGGATACTCCTCGTGCGCGATCATGAAGAACGGCTCTGTCATGTGTTGGGGATCGAACAACGGACTTCTTGGCGATGGAACGACTCAGGACCGTGGGGTTCCGCAGCAGGTGGTGGGGCTCGGTGGCGAGGCGCCGAGCGTGATGGCGGTCTCGTTGTCTATGGAAGATGGTCACGCATGTGCAGTTCTGGCTGACGGATCGGCTCGGTGCTGGGGATACAACTGGAGCGTGGATGGCTACCTCGGTGATCCTGACCTTCATGATGGCTTGACGCCAGTTGAGATCACTGACGTGGATGGCGCGAGCGCTGCCTCCAGTGCAGTGTCCGTTTCGGTCGGGTATGGATACACGTGCATGGTGATGGCCGACGGTGCTGCCCGTTGCTGGGGGGGCGGCGCAGAGGGGCAGGTGGGGCATGATGTCGGCGAAGGAACGTCTACTGTGGTCATCGGCGTGGATGGGTCGCGTCCGCAGGCCACGGCCGTCGCCATCGTGGCTGCGCACAAGCACACTTGCGCCGTCATGGCGGACGGATCACCCCTTTGCTGGGGGGAGAATGACTCTGGAGTGATAGGCGTAAGTGACGTGATGCAGACGACGACACCCGTCGTCGTCACCGGT
>CAZLHZ010000105.1:1487-4015 GCA_964559285.1 uncultured Actinomycetes bacterium
GAGCGCACCAGCCTCCGTCATGGCCACTGAACCCACAGCCACCTCGCTTCGGGTGTCGTGGTCGGCGGCGGAAGCCAATGGACTGACGATTTCCACCTACAACGTCGAATTCCGGGCTGGCAGCGGCTCGTGGAAGACGTTCAGGCACGACAGTCCACCGACAGCAACATCCGTCGTTGTCACCGGCCTGACACCGGGCACGGCGTACAGCTTCCGCGTTTCCGCAGTGAATTCACTGGGAACAGGTCCCACTTCGGCTTCAGACCAATTCTCCACACTCCGCCTTCCGGGGACTCCGGCCAAGCCAGTGATCGGGGCTCGCACCATGAACTCGGTGGTGTTGTCCTGGTCGGCCGCGGCGACGAATGGATCGGCCATCACGAACTACCGGGTGGAACATCGTGCAGGTTCCGGTGCTTGGGTGACTTTCGCTCGCAATGCGCTCACCGCCACGACGGCGAAGGTGACCGGGTTGACCAAGGGGGTGAGCTACACCTTCCGGGTCACCGCTCTGTCATCGGCCGGCTGGGGTTTTGCATCCCCGGTCTCCGCATCGGCACTTACCGCCGTGGCGCCCGGGGTGCCCGGCGGACTCAGCGTGACGTCGAAGTCCTCGGGACAGCTTTCCGTGAAGTGGGCCGCGGCCGCTTCGAATGGTGCCCCTGCCGTGTCCTATGCCGTCTCGTGGTCGTCTGGAAAGTCGTCCCGTACGGTCTCCACGAGTGGCTTGGCGTACACCTTCACCGGGCTGCAGCCGGGGACCTATGCGGTCAAGGTCACGGCCACAACCGTCGAGGGCTCCACATCCGCCACGAAGTCGGGAATCACACTCAAGCCATAGTCGCGGGTGACTGCGAGTCACCAACTGGACTCAGTCGTGAATCGCGTCCCGAAAGGATCGACAGCTGGGGCCTTCGTGAAGCCTGAGCTGATTGTTGTCACGCACCGTGGCGCGAGGTCGGTGGGCGATACAGGATTTGAACCTGTGACCTCTTCCGTGTCAAGGAAGCGCGCTAACCCCTGCGCCAATCGCCCGGTGCTCTAAAGCGCGCCTAGCCTACACGCCGCCCGCGACCCGCCCGCATCGGCCGGGCCTGATCGCATCCCGGCGGTTAGACCGTCGCATCCGGGATATCCCGTGGTCTCACGATCACGGGAGGACACGTGTCCACGACCGACCTCGGCCATCTGGCACGCGGGACGGATGCACCCGACCGCACGGGATTCCGCGGCGACATCGAAGGCCTGCGCGGCATCTCGATCGCCGGGATTCTGCTCTTCCATGCCGGGCTGCCGGTCATCCCCGGCGGCTTCGTCGGTGTGGACGTGTTCTTCGTCCTCTCGGGGTTCCTCATCACCGGACTCATCGTGCGCGAGGTGCGCAGCAGCGGGACCCTGCGCCTCAGTGCGTTCTGGGCCCGCCGTGCACGACGACTGCTGCCCGCCGCCGGACTCGTCCTGCTCCTCACCGGTCTGGCGTCGATCATCCTGCTGCCCCCCGTGGGCAGCGGCACCGTCGCCCTTGACATCGTCGCGGCAGCGGCGTACTCCGCGAACCTCGTCTTCGCCCACTCCAGCGCCGACTACTTCACCGACAGCGGCTACCCCAGTCCGGTCCTGCACTTCTGGAGCCTGGGCGTGGAGGAGCAGTTCTACCTCGTGTGGCCCATCCTGCTGCTCGCCTGTGTTGCTCTCGTGGGCGTTCGCCGATCCCGCAGCCCCCGCACCCGAGCTGGATCCGACCTCGAGTCCCCGGCCCGTACCACCTCCCGGGTGATCCCGGTGACGGTCGCGGTCCTCGTGCTCGTGCTCGCAGCCTCCCTGTGGGCGAGCCTCCACCTCACCGAGGTCAATCAGCCGTGGGCCTTCTTCCTCATGCCGACAAGGGCGTGGGAGTTCGCGATCGGCGGGCTCACCTGCCTGGCGATCCCGCTGCTGCGGCGCCTGCCGATGCCGCTGCGCGCCACGCTCGGCTGGATCGGCCTGTTCGCGGTTGTCGGTGCGATGGTGCGACTTGATGAGCAGACCCCCTATCCGGGCACGGCAGCACTCATCCCGGTGCTCGGCACGATGCTCATCGTCATCGCTGGCACCGGCGCTATCGGCTGGGGACCGGGTCGGCTGCTGACCACCCGCGTCATGCGCGGGACCGGGCGGGTGTCCTACTCGTGGTACCTCTGGCACTGGCCAGTGCTCATCCTGCTGTCCGTCGGTCTGGGGCTGGAAGGGCTGGCCTGGTCTGTCACGCTCGTCGCTGCGTCGTGGATTCCGGCGTACCTCGCCTATCGACTCGTGGAGGATCCCGTGCGTCGTGCACCCTGGGCAGTGAACTCGGTGCGACGTTCGCTGCAACTCGGCCTGGCGGCATCACTCCTCGGTGTTGCCGGTGGTCTGGCGCTGGCGATCGTGCCGATGTCGACGCAGATCAATGCGAGCGCTGTCGGCAGTGGCGAGGTGGGCAGCCGTCTGGTGCCGCGGCCCGGACCGGCAGGTGTCGTGACGCCGTCACTTGAGGACGCGCCCACCGA
>CAZLHZ010000105.1:4025-7085 GCA_964559285.1 uncultured Actinomycetes bacterium
TCTGCCGCCGCGCTACGAGGAGTGCCACCTGCGCTGGCTCGACACTCAGCCGCGCGACTGCGTCTTCGGGCGCAAGGACGGTCGGCGGGTCATCGCCCTGTGGGGTGATTCGCATGCGGGGCAGTGGATCCCGGCGATGACGCGCGCGGCGAAGGCACGTGGCTGGCGGGTGGAGACCTTCACCAAGATCGGCTGTCCGGTGCCGGATGTTCGCGACTGGATTCATGCCTACGGTCGGGCGTACGTCGAATGCGACGCGTTCCGGCGGGCAGTGCTGGCCCGCCTCGCTGCGCCGAATGGGCCGGATGCGGTTGTGGCGATCTCCCTGAAGCCGGACTCCCTGGTGGATGACAGCTTGCATCTCGTCGACGGTCCGGAGGTCGATGAGATGTGGCGGGCCGGATGGACCGCGACCGCCGAAGCGGTGCGCGATGCGGGCGCCCTCATGATCGTTCTGAGGGATACACCGGCGATGCCGGAGAACCCGGTCGCCTGCCTCGGCCTGCACCTGGACTCACCGGGTGACTGCGATCAGGTGCGGTCGGCGGTGGTCCCACCCACATCGCAGGACATCGACGTCGTCAACGGGATGCGCGGGGTCGTCGGCGTGGACCTCACCGATGGGATCTGCTTCGTCGACCGCTGCCCGGCGGTGCGATCCAACCTTGTCGTGTTCCGCGACGACGACCACCTGACAGCGACGTACTCGAAGGCACTCGGACCTGCGGTGGGGAAGGTCATTGCGCGCGCGATCAAGAGCGCTGAGCGTGAGGTGGCTGGCCCGACCAGATGAGCCGAAGGGCGTGGGGAGGACATTACCCGCGCCGAGGCCGGACAGTCACATCGGGTCCGGATCCCTGCGGGCCATCACGCACCGGGGCAGGATGGGGCCGATGTCCGCGCCCTCGACCCGCCGCCGTCCGACTGCACGCGCTGTGCACGCCGGACTGTCGAACGCGGCCCTCCTCGGCGGTCTGGTCGGACAGGAGCTGCTTGACGTCACGGAGGATCTCGGGGCACTCGAGTCCTCGGGTCGCTGGGCCGTCGTCATCCCGTACGCCGGAAGCCCGGTTCTTGCCCGCTTCGCCCGATGGACTCCCGCGACCGTGGGTGCGTCGGAGCCCGGTCAGGCCGCACCCGAGATCGGCCGGTGGTGTGGGCCTCGACGCGAGGACTGGCGGTCCTCGCTCACGGGATCGGCGTACCAGCACGCGGTGCAGGAGGTCCGGGAGCGGATCGCGCGCGGCGACGTCTATCAGGCCAACATCTGCCGCGTCCTGAGCGCACCGCTGCCGGACCCGAGCGCGGCCGATGTCGCGGCCCTGCAGATCCGCCTCGCGCAGGGCAATCCCGCACCCTTCGGGGGGATGGTGCGGGTGCCGGGGGCGCACGTGGCCACCGCGAGCCCGGAGCTGTTCCTGCGACGGGTCGGGCGACGGGTGGAGTCGGGTCCGATCAAGGGCACCGGTCGGGTGGCCGCTGATCTGCAGGACAAGGACCGAGCCGAGAACGTCATGATCGTCGACCTGGTCCGCAACGATCTGTCGCGCGCATGCGCACCCGGCACGGTCGAGGTGCCGGACCTGCTCACGGTCGAGCAGCATCCCGGCCTCGTGCACCTCGTGTCCGTTGTCGCGGGGGAGTTGCGCGCGGAGGCGGGCTGGCCGGAGCTGCTGGATGCGGCGTTCCCACCGGGGTCGGTCACTGGTGCGCCGAAGTCCAGCGCCCTTCGGATCATCGATGAACTCGAGCCGGTCTCCCGCGGGGTCTACTGCGGGGCCGTGGGGTGGGTGGATGCCGACGCGGGCGCCGGTGAGCTCGCCGTGGCGATCCGCACGTTCTGGGTGGCGGAGGATCACGTGCACTTCGGCACCGGTGCGGGGATCACCTGGGGCTCAGACCCGGTGGCGGAGTGGCAGGAGACCGAACTCAAGGCGGCCCGGCTCATCGCCTTGGCGTCGGGGGAGGACCCGCGGCCGGATCCGCCCGGTGCCGGTGATCCCCGCCGCGGACAACTCCCGGCCGTGACCGCCCCCGCGGACAGATCCCGGCCGTGACGGCAGGAAACTGTCCGCGGCCAGCATGCCCATGTCCGTGCCGCGCGAGTGGGAGAGTGACGCCGTGAGCATCTGGGTCGGCACCGCCTCGGGCGGCGAACTTATGGCCGCGACGCAGGCTCGGGTGAGCGTCCTGGATCATGGCTTCACCGTGGGGGACGGGGTGTTCGAGACCCTCAAGGTCGTCGACGGCGTGCCCTTCGCCCTCACCCGGCACCTGCGGCGGCTGCGCACCTCCGCGACTGGACTGGGATTGCGCGCCGTCCCGGACGAGATCATCCGCCGGGCGGTGACCGAGGTGCTGACCGCCAACGCATCGGTCATCGGCTCGTTCGCGCGACTGCGGATCACCTGCACCGCCGGAGTCGCCCCGCTCGGAAGCGACCGGGGTGATGTCGAGACCACCCTCGTCGTGGCGGCGGCGCCGACTCCCGTGTGGCCCGCTGTGACGACGGTGGCCACGGTTCCCTGGCCACGTAATGAGCGCAGTGCGCTGATGGGCATCAAGTCCACGTCGTACGCCGAGAACGTCATCGCTCTCGCCGCCGCACACGCTGCCGGGGCCAGTGAGGCGCTGCTTCCCAACACCCGAGGGGAGCTGTGTGAGGGAACGGGCACCAACGTCTTCGTTGTCGTCGGCGGACGGCTCCTCACCCCGCCGCTGACCGGCGGCTGCCTGCCCGGGATCACGCGCGAGCTCGTCCTCGAGTGGTGCGGTGGGCAGGAGGCCGATCTGCCGATGGAGGTGCTGCTGTCGGCGGACGAGGTCTTCCTCACCTCATCGACGCGTGATGTCCACGCGGTCGGTCGCGTCGATGCTCGGGAGTTGGCGGCGCCCGGTCCGGTGACCGCGCGGGTCGCGGCCGAGTTCTCGGCCCGGTCGACGGCCGACATGGATCCGTGACCCATCCGGTAGGGTGTGGGTCGATTCAGGGCGATTAGCTCAGCGGTAGAGCACTCGCTTCACACGCGAGGGGTCACTGGTTCGAACCCAGTATCGCCC
>CAZLHZ010000106.1:0-4303 GCA_964559285.1 uncultured Actinomycetes bacterium
CCGGAGTGATCCTTCCCGGCTGTGAGTGCGCGTCGGTGCCGGTGGCGGGTGCGCTCATGACGAAGGGGGTCACGCCTGCTGCCGCCCTCGCCTTCCTCCTCTCCTCGCCCGCGATCAATCCGATCGTGCTTGCATCGACCTTTGTGGCCTTCCCGAACAATCCGATGATGGGATGGGGTCGGCTCATCGCCTCGCTCGCCGTCAGCATGATCATGGGATGGCTCTGGCTGAGGTTTGGCAAGGGGGAGTGGCTGCGCATCCCGAGTCGCTCCCATCTCGCGGGTGAGACCCGGTGGCAGACCTTCCGGCTCAGTGCCACGCATGACTTCATGCACGCCGGTGGATTCCTCGTCATCGGCGGGCTGACCGCAGCTGTGCTCAATGTTCTCGTTCCGCAGGGTTGGCTGCAGGTCATCGCAAGCAACCCGGTGCTGTCCATCCTCGGGCTTGCCCTGCTTGCCGTGGTGCTGTGCATCTGCTCAGAGGCCGACGCGTTCGTCGCCGCCAGTCTTGGCGAGTTCTCGCTCACCGCAAAGTTGGCCTTCCTCGTCGTCGGACCGATGGTGGACCTCAAGCTCGTGGCCCTTCAGACCGGGACATTCGGGAAGTCATTCGCCGCGAGGTTCGCTCCCACGACATTCGTGATGGCAATCCTCGTCAGTGCTGTCGTGGGGTGGTGGTTGTTCCGATGACCCGTGAAGTGCAGGCGGTCCTGCTCGTCCTCGTCGGCGGTGCCACCTTGCGGATCAGCCTCGGTACGACGTACCTGAACTATGTCAAGGAGGGGATGCGGCCCTTCCTCATCGCGTCCGGTGCGCTGCTCCTCCTCCTCGGTGTCCTCGCCCTGCTGGATGTGATCCGGCAGTGGCGGCGACGGGAATCCTCGCCCGGCATGAGTGGCCACCCGGATGCAGGCGATGAGGTCGGCGACGGCCATGACGATCACGGCCATGACGATTCTGGCCACGGGGGGCATGGTCACGGCCACGGTGGCCCCAGGGCTGCGTGGCTGCTCCTCCTGCCGATCCTCGCGATCTTCCTCATCGCCCCACCGGCGCTCGGTGCCTACACCGCTGCCCGGGACACGACCAACGCCGCTCCCCCCGCCCAGCCGAAGGCGCCGCCGCTGCCCGCCGGTGACCCCGTCGACCTTTACGTCTCGGACTACGTCTCGCGTGCCGTCTGGGATGACGGCCTGACCCTCGCCGGACGAGTGGTGCAGATGACCGGCTTTGTGACCCCGGATCCCGCGGGCGGATGGTGGCTCACCCGGCTCACTCTCACCTGCTGCGCTGCGGATGCCGTCACGTCCAAGGTCAAGGTCATGGGGGTGGATGACCGGCCGGCGAACACCTGGGTGACCCTCACCGGTCAGTGGATTCCCGGCGGCGGCACGAACTCGACGTCAGCCATTCCCCTGCTGCAGGTGCAGACGATCAGCGAGGTGGCCCAGCCGGAGAATCCCTACGAATAGCAACGGGATCAGGTCGCGCGAGGCCGTTGTCGTGCTGCCTTAGCCTGGGCTTTCGCGTGCTTCTTTGCAGCTCGCGTGGCATGTTTCGCATCGATGCGCGATTGAACCCGAGCCATTTTCGCTTCACGCTTCTCCTGCTTGGCGACCTGCTTGGCGATCCGGCGACCGGCACGCAGCAGGCGAATGGCCACTCGCTTCTGGATTCCCCGCCCGTAGGCCCCGACAAGGCGGGTGAACCACGCCGATGGCTTCGACCACGCGTGCACGGTCATCACGACCTGCCCGTCCTCGGCCCAGTCGACGATGAAGGACTCCTCTCCGCACTCGGGATGTCGCGGCAGGGTGCCGTAGGCGAATCCGCAGCGGCGCGGCTCGGCGATGATCGTCACGATCCGACAGGCACCGGTGACCGCGAATGGACCCCATGGCAGAGCGACGGCAACCCCGCGGCCCTCGACGACAGCCGGAGTCGGCAGATGCACCCGGAACCGCGACCGGCGATGCAGGTCCATGCGGAGCAGGGCGACGCCGACGGCCTCGAAGGTCCGCTGGCCCGAGCCGAGGGTGCGCGAGCGCGTCAGCTCGCGAAAACCCGGCGGTGGGTCAGTCAGACCCAGGCTCATCCCGACCGGCTCATACGTCAGCGGCAGCGATCCCACGCGGTGAAGCAGGGTGCGGGCGGCCGAGTGTCCGAGGAACCGGCGCGACAGGGGCATGACGCGAGTTAGGCCCAGCCGCCGGTGGCCCGCAGGACGGCGACGAGCAGCAGCATGATGGCGCTGAGCCACACGATCGGGATGACGAGACCGGCGAAGAGGAACAGTGCCATGAGCACGACGACGAGCCACGTGGGCACGCGTCGCAGCGCCACCAGAAGCGGCAGGCTGAACCGCTCGAGGCGCCCCCGCACGCCCTGTCCGGTGCCGGTCGCGGGGGACACGGGGATGGAGGCCTTGGGGCGGGAGGGTCGCTGGGCACCGGTCGGGCGCTGCTCACCGGGGCGGCCACCCGGACCTCGCACGCCCTTCGGCTGACGCCCTGAGTTGTCTGCCATGGTCGTCCTTTCCGGTACGCGGATGCGCGGAGGAGCATCGTGACACGTCCCGCCCGGCCCGGGAGAGTCGGCCTTGGGTGGCCTCGCTGGGCTACCGTGGCCGGGATGTCCAGACGCGCCAACTCGCGGCCGCCGGTTCTCCGTGCACGGGACCTGCGCCCCCCATCGACCCGCTCGCGGTCGTGGCGGTGGGGAGACATCGTGTCGACGGTCACGCGGGTGGTGAGCGTCCTCATTGTCTGCGTTGCTGTCTGGGTGCTGGGGGATGTCGTATGGAGCAACACGGGTGCCAACGTGGCTGCTCAGGCGCGGCAGGTGGAGTTGGCGCGGCGAGACCTGCCGGAGGTGCTGGTGCCCCCGCAGTCGTCGCAGCCCCCGCCCGGGAGCACGTCCCCGCCCCCGCCGGACGAGGCGGCCGATCCGTCCCAGATCCCCGAGGTGACGTCACCTCCGTCGGTTCCGGTCATCCAGACACCGCCCGCGCGGGGACAGGTCTTTGCACGACTCATCATCCCGAGACTTGGTCGCGAGTGGGTGCGTCCGATCGGGGAGAGTGTGGACATCGATGTCCTGGACACGATCGGTGTCGGTCACTACGAGGGATCAGCCTTTCCCGGAGGCATCGGGAATGTCGGGCTCGCAGGTCATCGCACGACCCACGGCGCAGCCTTCATGGACCTAGACACCCTGGTTCCTGGCGATGATGTCGTGATTGAAACAGCTGATGGTCGCTATACGTACGTCGTCGAGTCCTCTGACGTCGTGACCCCCGATGCTGTGGAGGTTGTGGCACCGGTGCCGAACCGTCCTGGGGAGGTGCCGACGGAGCGCTGGCTCACGATAACGACGTGCACGCCGAAGTACACCACGCTGCAGCGGCTAGTGGTCTGGGCGCGGTTCACCCACTGGGAGCCTGTGCGATTCGCCTAGTTGGCCCATGTCGCTCCCGACTTCTACGTGAAGTCCGGCATAGGCTCGAGCAATTCGCTGCTGAGTGGCCTGATGTGTGCGTGGAAGTGAGGGCATCTGATGGTAGCCAGTGCTCGTCGAGGAGCCGTCATGGGTGCTGCGGTGACACTCCTCCTCGGTGTGGCAGTCGGCATGCCCGCAGTTGCGCATGCTGCACCCCCGGCGGCGGCTGATGATGACGTCACCCTGCCGGAGGGCTTTCGCAAGGTGATCCTCCAGCCGTTGGCCAACGATGACGGCAAGGGTCTGCGGATCGTCTCCACTACCGCAGTCGGAGTGGTGACCGGAACTCTGACTGTGGATGGCGGCACCGTCACCTACTCCGCTCCGGTGGGCTTCTCGGGGACCGACTCCTTCACCTACGTCGTTGAGAATGCTGCCAGTGAGACGGATACGGCGGTGATCACCCTCTCCATTCTGCCCATTGCGCAGGCGAGGGACGATGTGGTCGAGCTGGAGGCGGCGGCGTCAGGCAAGCCGGTTGTCATTGCGGTCCTAGCCAATGACGTCGGTTCACGTCTCAAGATCTCGAATGTGAGTGCGCGGTCAGACAAGGGTGCGGAACTCGTCCTGCGTGATGACACGGTTCGCTATCTCGCGCCGGACAGCGCAACGGGCACGGACCGATTCACCTACCGCATCACCGATCGATTCGGGAACGTCTCGCAGGCGGAGGTGCGGGTGAGTCTGCCGGCGGATGCGCCCGCGGAGGAGGAACCACCTGCGGATGGCGGCACGGGTCGAGAGGATGATCTGGAGTCTCTGCCCGACACCGGGATGCGTTTGCGCATCATCGGCTCGCTTGC
>CAZLHZ010000106.1:4313-4572 GCA_964559285.1 uncultured Actinomycetes bacterium
ATCGGCCGCCGGCGACGTCGCGCAGCCTGAGGCGACGGCTGTCAGCTCATCCCTATCGGCTAGGGTGACGCGACCCACCGGCATCCAGCCGGGAGCGGCAGAGGGGAAGTGAGTGGCCGTGGCCGATCGCGTGGATTCCATCGTCAACCTCAGCAAGCGGCGGGGATTCGTCTTCCCGTCCTCCGAGATCTACGGCGGCACCCGATCTGCCTGGGACTACGGCCCGCTCGGAGTTGAGCTGAAGGAGAACATCCGCCGC
>CAZLHZ010000106.1:4582-6930 GCA_964559285.1 uncultured Actinomycetes bacterium
GGTCGCGATGATGTCGTCGGACTGGACTCCGCAGTCATCCTCGCTCCGCAGGTGTGGGTGGCCTCGGGACACGTGGAGGCGTTCGTCGACCCCCTCACCGAGTGCAAGCAGTGTCATCGACGGGCGCGGGCTGATCAGCTGCTCGAGGCCTACGCCGAGAAGCACGGCCGTGAGCCGGCCAATGGGCTGGCTGACATCACGTGCACGAACTGCGGGACGACCGGCAACTTCACGGAGCCGCGCGACTTCAATGGGATGCTGCGCACCATGGTCGGTCCGGTCGAGGACGCCGCCGCGCTGCACTATCTGCGGCCCGAGACCGCGCAGGGCATCTTCGTCAACTACCTCAACGTCATGAACACATCGCGCAAGAAGCCGCCGTTTGGCATTGGCCAGACGGGCAAGAGCTTCCGCAACGAGATCACCCCGGGCAACTTCATCTTCCGCACTCGCGAGTTCGAGCAGATGGAGATGGAGTTCTTCGTCAAGCCCGGCACTGATGAGGAGTGGCACGACTACTGGCTCCAGCAGCGCTGGAACTGGTATCTCGACCTCGGCCTGTCTGCGGACAACATGCGCTTCTTCGAACACCCGAAGGAGAAGCTGTCCCACTACTCCAAGCGCACAGTTGACATCGAGTACCGCTTCCGTTTCGCTGGATCGGAGTGGGCTGAACTCGAGGGCATCGCCAATCGCACGGATTTCGATCTGACGACGCATGGGACGCACTCGGGCACCGACCTGAGCTACTTTGATCAGGACGCCAATGAGCGCTGGATTCCCTATGTCATCGAGCCGGCGGCAGGTCTCACCCGCTGCGTTCTCGCCTTCATGCTTGATGCGTACGACGAGGACCAGGCGCCCAACACCAAGGGGGGAGTGGATACGCGTGTCGTGCTGCGTCTTGATCCGCGTCTCGCCCCGGTGAAGGTGGCGGTCCTGCCCCTGTCGCGCAATGCGGACCTCTCGCCGAAGGCGCGGGACCTGGCCGCCGATTTGCGTCGCCGTTGGAATGTCGACTTCGATGACGCGGGGGCTATCGGGCGTCGCTACCGCCGTCAGGATGAGATCGGGACCCCGTTCTGCGTCACCGTTGACTTCGACACGCTTGAGGATCAGGCGGTGACGGTGCGCGAGCGGGACACGATGGCGCAGGAGCGGATCGGTCTGGATGCGCTCATCCCGTGGCTGTCGACGCGACTGCCGGCGAGCTAGGCCGCGGCGTCGCCGACCACGTCCGGTGAGCGACGCGTGCGCTGCTCACCGGTGACGCACAGGGCGACGGCACCGACCACGACGACGACACCGATGATGATGCTGCGCGTGATCGCCTCCTGGAGCACGATGGATCCGAGGATCACCGCGACGATCGGATTGACGTAGGCGTAGGTGGACACCAGAGAGATGGGCGCGGTCGACAACAGGTAGGTGAACGCGCCGTATCCCACGATGCTCGCCGCGATCAGGCCGACCCAGGCTATGATGCTGGATGTTGACAGGCGTGAAGGATCGATGGACTCGTCGGTTAGGGCTCCGGCGATCATGATGGCAACTCCGGCAGCCACCAGTTCGATGGAGGTTGTCGTCAGCGAGTGCGCGGCAACGTCGTACCCCTGCGAACGCCAGGAGAAGTAGGCCCAGGAGATGGACGCGACGAGCATCGCCAGCGACCACAGGGCAACGGCGCCGATGCTTGTCTCGTGAACCGGCGCGATGCCACCGGGTAGAACGACGAGGACGAGGCCGACGAGTCCGGCGATGACACCCACCAAGGTCAGTCGCGTGGGGTGGTCCTTTGTGAACGCGCGAAACACGATGACCCACAGCGGGATGGAGGCGGCGATGATCGCCGCGATTCCGCTGGGCAGCACTCGCTGGCTCAGGGCGGTGCACGCTCCCCAAATGCCGATGATGCCCAGCCCCATCGTGATGGCCGATCGCAGTTGGCGACGAGTGATGCGCAAGGTGGAACGTCGAGCGACAACCAGACCGAGGATGAGCAGGACTCCCGCGATGAGGTAGCGCGATCCGGCACCGAGGAGGGGCGGGAAGGTCTGCACCATGATGGAGGTGCCGAGGAAGGTGGATCCCCACACCAGCCAAATGGTGACGAGCGGAACCCCCACGCGTGGGCGGCCCGTGCTCATGCTGCGCAAGGGTAGCCGCGCGGCGCGATCAGCTCGGGGCTCGGCCTGTCGTCCAGGTCCGTGTCCACGGGCGGGACGCAGATCGGACTGCGGCTGCGGCGTCGGTGGGACGGGCGATGACCTTGACGGTCACGGTCATCGGATGCGAGGTGGCGAGGATGAGGGTCACCCGCCCCTTGCTGTTGACGACGTGATGACATG
>CAZLHZ010000107.1:0-6904 GCA_964559285.1 uncultured Actinomycetes bacterium
CCGGTCTCGGTCTGCCACCAGTTGTCGACGACGGGCACACCGAGGTGATCGGTCGCCCAGTGGTAGGTGTCCGGGTCCAGTCGCTCACCGGCAAGGAAGAGCGTCTCGAGTGAGGTGATGTCGTGGTGGGCGAGCAGGTGGCCTTGCGGATCCTCGCGCTTGATGGCGCGGATCGCCGTCGGCGCAGTGAACATGCCGCGTACCCCGTGATCGGCAATAACCCGCCAGAAGGCACCGGCATCCGGGGTGCCGACCGGCTTGCCCTCGTACATCACCGTGGTCGCTCCTGCGATGAGCGGGCCGTAGACGATGTAGGAGTGGCCGACCACCCAGCCGATATCGGAGGCGGCCCACCAGACATCCCCGGCACCGATGTTGAAGATGTGCTCCATCGACCAAGCCAGCGCGACCGCGTGACCGCCGTTGTCACGCACGACCCCCTTGGGCTTGCCTGTCGTGCCGGAGGTGTAGAGGACATACAGCGGGTGCGTTGCCGGCACCGGCACGCACGGGTGAGGGGACCCACTCGCCATCGCGTCATGCCAGTCGACATCGGTCGGTCCCATCGCCGCTGTGGACTGGGGGCGCTGCAGAACAACGGTGAACTGTGGCGTGTGCTCGGCGAGAGCAATGGCCTCATCGACCATCGGCTTGTAGTCCACGACCCGCGTGGGTTCGAGTCCGCAGGA
The DNA here is from genome assembly GCA_964559285.1 of uncultured Actinomycetes bacterium. Classification (GTDB taxonomy): domain Bacteria; phylum Actinomycetota; class Actinomycetes; order S36-B12; family S36-B12; genus CAZLHZ01. The sequence continues at coordinate 690 of CAZLHZ010000107.1, forward strand.
GGCGGTGATGACCGCGACCGGGGTCGCATCGTCGATGCGTGCTGCGAGCTCGGCCGGTGCAAAGCCGCCGAACACCACTGAGTGGATGGCACCGAGCCGGGCGCAGGCCAGCATGGCGACCGCCGCCTCCGGGATCATCGGCAGGTAGATGAGCACCCGGTCACCGGTACGCACGCCGAGGTCCGCGAGCATCCCGGCACACCGCGCGGTGAGGTCCAGCAGGTCGGCGTACGTCAGTGAACGCACACTCGACGTGAGTGGCGAGTCGTGAATGAGGGCAACCCGGTCGCCGAGGCCCGCGGCGACATGCCGGTCGAGGGCATTGGCGCAGGTGTTGAGCTCGCCGTCAGAGAACCAGCGGTAGAGCGGGGCCGTGTCGTCGAGGATGACCGTGGGCTCACGGGTCCACTCGATCGCCGAGGCCGCCTCGCTCCAGAAGCCGGTCGGATCGGTCAGGCTTCGGGCGTACGCCGAGGCATAAGCGCCTGATGAGGGGTTGGTCATACCCGCGGACGCTAGCGCAGGAGGGTTTCCGGGTGGGCCACTACTATTCGCCCGTGACCAAGCCCACCGTGCTCATTGCCGAAGAACTCTCACCCGCGACCATTGAGGCCCTCGGGCCGGACTTCGAGGTCGCCCATGTCGACGGCACGGATCGGCCAGCCCTGCTGGCTGCGGTCGCGTCCGCCGATGCCCTCCTGGTGAGGTCGGCGACCCAGGTGGATGCCGAGGTATTCGCCGCCACCACCCAGCTCAAGGTCGTCGCCCGCGCCGGGGTCGGGCTGGACAACGTCGACGTCAAGGCGGCAACGCAGGCTGGCGTCATGGTCGTCAACGCGCCGACCTCCAACATCGTGAGCGCCGCCGAGCTCGCCGTGGGCCTGCTCCTGGCCAGTGCCCGCAATATCGCCCCGGCAAACTCCTCGCTGAAGAACGGCGAGTGGAAGCGGTCGAAGTACACCGGGGTCGAGGTGGCCGACAAGGTCGTCGGGATCGTCGGCCTCGGGCGGATCGGGACCCTCGTGGCGCAGCGGCTCTCGGCATTCGGCGTACGCCTCATCGCCTTTGATCCCTATGTGCAGCCGGCGCGTGCTGCTCAGATCGGTGCCCGCATGGTGTCGCTGGACGAACTGCTGCGTGAGAGCGACTTCATCACGGTCCACCTGCCCAAGACGCCGGAGACGGCCAACCTCCTCAATGCCGAGAAGCTGCGGCTGGTCAAGCCGACCGTGCACATCATCAACGCGGCCCGCGGCGGCATCGTGGATGAGGCGGCGCTCTACGACGCGCTCAAGGAGGGACGCGTGGGCGGGGCCGGGCTTGATGTCTTCGCTAAGGAGCCGTGCACCGATTCGCCCCTCTTCACCCTGGAGAACGTCGTCGCGACCCCGCACCTAGGCGCGTCCACGGATGAGGCGCAGGAGAAGGCCGGCATCGCCGTGGCGAAGTCGGTGCGGCTGGCCCTCGCGGGTGAACTCGTGCCGGATGCCGTCAACGTTCAGGGTGGGCAGGTCGCCGAGCTCGTGAAACCGCTGCTGCCGGTCGCCGAGCAGCTCGGCCGCATCGCCTGCGGTCTGGCCTCGGCCCCGGTGGCCCGGGTCGAGGTGGAGGCGCTCGGGGAGATCGCGGAACTCGACGGGAAGGTGCTCGAGCTGTCAGCGCTCAAGGGCGTCTTCCAGGTCCTCGTGCACGATCCGGTGTCCTTCGTCAACGCCCCCGTGCTCGCACAGGCCCGCGGGGTGGAGGTGAGCCTGCGCTCCGATGCTGATAGCGGTGACCATCGCAATCTGGTCCGGGTCCGACTCACCCAAACGGATGGTTCGGTTGTCGCTGTTGCCGGCACGGTCGCTGGCGCGCGCAATGTCGCCAAGCTCGTGGAGGTCGAGGGCTTCGATGTTGATGTCCCCATCAGCGAGCACCTGCTGTTCCTGCACTACGAGGATCGCCCGGGTGTCGTCGGCACCGTCGGCAAGCTCCTTGGCGACGCGGGGGTGAACATCGGCGGCATGCAGGTGAGTCGCGATGGCGCCCAGGCCCTCATTGTGCTGACGGTCGACTCGGCAGTTCCCGCCGGTGTCGTTGAGGCCATCGTGAGTGGAATCGGAGCCCAGAGCGGACGCACCGTCGATCTCGATTAGCGATGTCGGTCGACTCTTGCCGGTGGAGTTGATACGGTCCGGGCACCATTATCGATAGGCGCCGCGGGCTAGCGCTGAAGGGTGTCCCCGGTGAAGCGTCTCTCGCGCATTCTGTCCGCTGCTGGTGTCTCGGCCCTTGTGGCGGCCGGGCTTGTGGGGGTGACCTCGTCGGCTGAGGCGACGGCCTGTCCGGGGGCGGGGGACTTCACGATCGCCATCACGGTGCCCGCCGGTGGGGGAGACATGCAACTGCCTCTGTATGGCGCGCTGACGAATGTCTCGGTGGACTGGGGAGATTCGAGCAGCGATGGCATCGGTTCCGAGGGCTACGCCGAGCACACGTACGCTGCCGGCGGGCCTTACACGATTGCGATCTCAGGAGATGTCCTCGGCAACTTCGGCAATGGCTCTGGCACCTATACCGGCGCGAGCATGATCACCGCGGTGTCGAGCTGGGGGTCGATTGACATTCAGGGGTTGAGTAGCGCCTTCCACGGCGCCACGAATCTCACGGATGTGCCGAACTGCCTCCCGTCGGGAGTGACCAGCCTGCAGAGCGCCTTCGACGGGGCGACATCCTTCAACGATGACATCTCGGGCTGGGACACGACAAATGTGACGAGCATGGGAGGCATGTTTGCCGGTGCATCGTCCTTCAACCAGAACATTGGCGGGTGGGACACCAGCGCCGTGAACTACATGTCCTACATGTTCACGGGCGCGACATCGTTCAATCAGAGCCTGACCAACTGGGACATCTCCAGCGTGACCTCGCTGATGAGCGTCTTTCAGGAGGCTACGTCCTTCAATGGTTCCGTGGCAGGGTGGGACACGAGCAATGTCATTGATATGCAGGACGTGTTCAATGGGGCAACCGCCTTCAATCAGCCACTGGCGACCTGGGACACCAGCAAGGTCTTCAGGATGTGGGCGATGCTGAAGAATGCCAGCAACTTCAACCAGCCGCTCAACGCATGGGACGTCAGCAGTGTGACGAACATGCAGGACCTCTTCTTGGGGGCGTCCAGTTTCAACCAGACGCTTTCCGACTGGGACACGAGCGGTGTCACGACGATGGAGAACATGTTCAACGGCGCCTCAGTGTTCAACAAGGACGTCAGCGGTTGGGATATATCAAGTGTCACGAACATCTCGGGGATGTTCAAGAACGCCACCGCCTTCAATCAGCCGATTGGCGCCTGGGACACCTCGAATGTCGAATACATGGGCGGGGTCTTCTGGAGCGCCACATCGTTCAACCAGTCCCTGTCGAGCTGGACGACGGACAAGGTCGTCAACATGGACTGGCTCTTCGTCGATTCCGGATTCAATCAGCCCATCAACGGGTGGAATGTCGGCAACGTGACGAGCATGTTTGGAACGTTCTATATCGCGTCGGTCTTCAATCAGTCGCTGGCTGACTGGGATACCTCAAACGTGACGAATATGACGTACATGTTCTACGGCGCTTCGGCGTTCGACCAGTCACTGGCGGACTGGGACATCTCGTCGGTCACGAGCCTGACGATGGCCCTGGACGGAGTCGGCCTGTCCGCTGACAACTACGACGCCACCCTCATCGGCTGGGCAGCGCAGACGGTGACGGCCGAAGTCACCTTCGGTGCCAGTGGGTGTGTGCGGTCGTCATTGAGCTCGGCCGCGTTCAACACGCTGGATGCGGCGTGGGCCATCACTGATGGTGGGCTGGCCGATGCGCCCCTGGTGAGTGCGGCGAGCGTCACCGGGACGGTGACATCCGGGTCGACCGTGACGGCGGCGGGGACGGTGGATAACCAAGCGGCCAGTCGGCCGACCCTGTCCTATGTCTGGCAGTCCGGGACCAGCATGGCGGGGCCGTACACCGACATTGAGTCGGCCACCTCGACGACCTACACGGTTGCCAGCTCCCTCAAGGGGAAGTACCTGCGCGTCAAGGTGACCGGTTCCAATGGCACGGGATCGACCGTGGCCTACAGCGCTGCGTCAATCGTCCCGACGACGCCCGGGGTGCCGCGAACGGTGACCACGGAGGCTAAGAACACCTCGGTCAAGCTCACCTGGCTGGCACCCACGAGCAACGGTGGCGGCAACATCACTGGCTACACGATCACGGTGTCTCCCGGTGGGGCGACACACACGACAACGTCGCTCACCTACACGGTGACCGGCCTGACCAATGGCACCGCCTACCGCTTCACAGTGTTCGCATCCAACGAGAACGGTGCTGGCACCGCGACCGCACAGACGTCAGCCGTGACGCCGGCGACCACGCCGGGCCTCCCGCGCTCTGTCGTCGCGACAGCCGGTGACGCGTCGGTCAAGCTCACCTGGGTTGCGCCCACAAGCACGGGTGGGAGGGACATCACCGGTTACACGATCACGGCGTATCCCAGCGGTACCACCTACACGACGACCAAACTGACCTATTCGGTGACCGGGCTGACCAATGGCACGGACTACCAGTTCACGGTGAAGGCAACCAATGCGGCGAACCTCACCGGTGCTGCGACGGCTAAGACGGCGAAGGTGGCACCGGTCGGAGTCATCACCGTGACGTGGACCCACAGCGGGTCGACGTGGAAGGCCACGTTCAGCCGAGTCGATGGCGTCACGGCGGCGTCCGGCTACAAGCTCACCAGCACGGGCGCGACGGCGAAGACCGGGACCTGTGCACTCACCACCTCGGGAACAAAGAAGGTGGAGTGCACCATCGTGCTCAAGAGCGGCACGAACAACCTCACCGTCACCGCGACGAAGACCTCCGTGGTGGTGGCTCGCGCCACCAAGACCCAGAAGGTCTAGTCAGCGTTGGGCGCGGTTGACCGCGCTCACGATGGCCTTGAGGGAGGCCGTGGTGATGGAGGGGTCGATCCCGACTCCCCACAGCACCCGGTCTCCCACGGCGCACTCGAGGTAGGCCGCCGCAGTCGCGTCGCCGCCGGCGCTCATTGCGTGCTCGGCGTAGTCGAGGACGCGCACGTCGATGCCGTGTGCGGCGAGGGCTGAGCAGAAGGCCGCGATCGGACCGTTGCCCGAGCCGGTGAGGACGATGTCTACGTCGCCATCACGCAGGACCACTTCGACGGAGGTCTCTCCATCGACCGCTGAGTCCTGCTTGACCCCGCGCAGGGAGAACCGGCCCCAGGGTGCGCGAGGATCCGGGAGGTACTCCCCGGAGAAGATCGCCCACATCGCCTCGGGGGTGACCTCACCGCCCGCAGCATCCGTGTGCTGCTGGATCACCTGGGAGAACTCGATCTGGAGTCGGCGGGGGAGTTCAAGCCGATGCTCCGTGCGCATGATGTAGGCAACCCCGCCCTTGCCGGACTGCGAGTTGACCCGAATGACCGCCTCGTAGGTGCGGCCGACATCCTTGGGGTCGATCGGCAGGTAGGGCACCTCCCAGTGGAAGTCGTCCACCGGCACGCCAGCGGCGGCGGCATCGGCCTCCATCGCCCGCAGACCCTTGTTGATCGCGTCCTGATGGGAGCCGGAGAACGCGGTGTAGACGAGGTCGCCTCCGTAGGGATGCCGTTCATGCACGGGGATCTGGTTGCAGTACTCCACCGTGCGTCGAATGTCGTCGATGTCCCGGAAGTCCAGCTGCGGGTCGACCCCCTGGCTGAAGAGGTTCATACCGAGGGTGACGAGGCAGACATTGCCGGTGCGCTCGCCGTTGCCGAAGAGGCAGCCCTCAATGCGATCGGCCCCGGCCATGTAGCCGAGTTCGGCTGCGGCCACGGCCGTGCCGCGGTCATTGTGCGGGTGGAGCGACAGCACCACCGAGTCCCGACGGGCAAGATGACGGTGCATCCACTCGATGGAGTCGGCGTAGATGTTCGGGGTCGCCATCTCCACGGTCGCCGGGAGATTGAGGATGACCTTGCGATCCGGGGTCGGCTGCCACACCTCCGTCACGGCATCGCACACCTCGACGGCGAACTCGAGCTCTGTGCCCGTGTAGGACTCGGGGGAGTACTCGTAGAACACCTCCGTGTCACCGGGCAGCTGCTCGGCGTACTTCAGGCAGAGCTGAGCACCATGGACGGCGATGTCGATGATCCCGGCCCGGTCCAG
>CAZLHZ010000108.1:0-6871 GCA_964559285.1 uncultured Actinomycetes bacterium
TCGTGCTCGGCGCCCTCGTGGGCCAAGGATTGTCAGAGGTACGCCGAACCCCGGCGCCCCAGCATCAGGAGGTCACGACGTGACGGTTGAGCATCGTTCGGGATTCGCCTGCATCGTGGGCCGTCCCAACGCGGGAAAATCGACGCTCACCAACGCTCTGGTCGGGGGCAAGGTTGCCATCACCTCCAACCGCCCGCAGACAACGCGTCATGCTGTCCGCGGCATCGTGGACCGGCCCGATGCGCAACTGGTGCTCGTCGACACACCCGGACTGCATCGTCCGCGCACGCTGCTGGGCCAGCGGTTGAACGATCTCGTGCGATCGACCTGGTCGGAGGTCGACGTTGTCTGCCTGTGCATCCCGGCTGACGAGAAGGTCGGCCCCGGTGACACGTTCATCGCGCGGGAACTCGCGGGCTTGCGGCGTACGCACCTGGTTGTGATCGTCACGAAGACCGACTTGGTGAGCCGGGAGGTGCTGGCCGAGCGACTGCTCGAAGTGGCGCAGCTCGGTGCTGAGTGCGGCATCGAGTGGGCTCAGATCGTTCCGGTGTCGGCCGTCCGCGGTGAGCAGGTGTCGCTGCTGGCCGATCTGCTCGTGGACCTGCTGCCGGTTGGGCCCGTGATGTTCCCTGACGGGGTGCTCACGGATGAACCGGAGCAGGTCATGGTCGCGGAGTTGATCCGGGAGGCTGCACTCGAGGGTGTCCGTGATGAGCTGCCGCATTCCATCGCTGTTGTCGTGGAGGAGATGTCGCTGCGTGAAGACCGTCCGGAGCATGCGCCGCTGCTGGATATCGACGCGGTGATCTTCGTCGAGCGCGACAGTCAGAAAGGGATCATCATCGGCGCCCAGGGGCGACGACTCAAGGAGATCGGGGCCAGGTCGCGGCAGGAGATCGAGGTGCTCCTCGGCACGCCGGCCTTTCTGTCATTGCGGGTCAAGGTGGCCAAGGACTGGCAGCGCGACCCGAAGCAGTTGAACCGGCTCGGCTTCTGAGCGGTCTTGGCGCCGCCAATGGGCGTCAACTGCGCACCAGTGGAAGGTAAAGCCACGGTATATCCGTGAAGTCGGGACCTTCGGCGGGTGTTGCATGTCGCCGAGGGCCGGTAGCGTGCCAGCGTGCCGACCACAGGGGATCTCATGTCCACGACTTCTCAATCGTTCCGCGCGCGGGCTGCTGCGTACTGGCGCCGGTCACGTGCAGGAATCGGGCTCGCAGCGATCGGCGCTCTTGTCGCCGCCCTGCTCCCGCTGGCGTCACCTGCCTCGGCGGCGCCCGTGAGCGACAGTGCCGCACCGATGGGCGGACGCGCGGCGTCGTCGGTGGCCGCCCATGGCGAGCGCTCGCTCTTCGCACCCACGCGACGCTGCGAGACCGATGAGGGCGACTATCCGTCACGTGTTGACCAGGTGAATGTCGACACCGTGGGCACGAGTGCCTTTCTCACCTGGGGACGCCCCGGGTGGTCCGCGGCCTCGCTGAGCGGCTACGCCATCCAGATGAAGCAGGGCCTGTGGGGGTCTTGGCGCACCGTCGTCTCCTCAACCCGCTCGACGACTCGCTCCTACACCATCCGCAATCTCTATGCGGGTGAGGTCTACTACTTCCGCGTCGCCGGGGTGAACTCCTGCGGTGTGGGTCGCTACTCCTGGGCGGAGCGTGCATCGGTGGCCAAGGGCGTGCCGTCGGCTCCCACGGACGTCAGTGTCGATGTCGTGCGCCAAGGACTTGAGGTGTCGTGGAGTCGCCCCGTGAGTGATGGTGGCTATCGGCTGTCGTCCTACTGGGTGCAGGTGTCCACCAATGGTGGCTCCTCGTGGGGGACGGCCATCGTTGTTGATGCATGGGAGCGCAGCACGGTCTATCGGCTGGTGACTCTCGGGCGCGCCTATGTGGTGCGGGTCGGTGCCACGAACCGAGCAGGTCGAACCTACTCCGAGCCGACACGAGAGGTCATCATGTGCCGAGCACCGGGGAGCCCGACTGATGTGACGGGGACTTCGGGCGATGGCTCGGTCGACCTGCAGTGGCTGGCCCCGGAGAATGACGGCGGGGCAGTCACCGGTTACGAGATCGAAGTCTCGGATGACGGAGGCGACTCATGGCGCTCGGTGATCCGAGATACCGAAAGCGATCGCACATCGGCGACCGTCGACGGACTCGACAATGGCCAGGACTATGTGTTCCGGGTGAGCACGATCAACGATGCCGGTGTCAGTGACCCTTCTGATGCCTCCGAGGTCATCACCCCACTTGGTCCTCCCGGGCAGCCCGAGCGGGTGCGTGCAGGAGTGCGCACTGTGTCATCCGCCGAGGTGAGGTGGCTTGCACCATCATCGGGAGGCGCCCGGATCACGGCGTACATCATCAGCGTCTCGCGCGACGATCAGCAGTCCTGGACGGAGCATGAGGTGAACGGCTCCGTGAGTCGTTTCGACGTTCCCGAGCTCGCGGGAGCTGCGCGGGCGGCGTGGATCCGAATCGCGGCAGTCAATCGCGCCGGTCAAGGCGACTGGTCGGAGCCCTTCCTGCTCACCTCATCGGGTGCCAAGCCGGTGCGGGTGAGCATCGTGGACTCGCACGGGGATCCGGTCATCGGCGGCGCGATCACCTGGGCGATGAAGGATGGCTCGGCCGAGTCCTCCCGCACCTACGGATTGTCCGCTGCCGGTGATATCGACTTCCCAGCCGTGCCAGCAGGTTTCGTGAATGTCACGATCACCGATGCGGTGACGGTTGACTACGTCAATGTCTCGGGTGAGTTCAACGCTGTCCTCGGTTTCTCTGACGCGGTGCTGACACTGCCTGAGGTGCCCTCGGCATCACATGCGGTCCGGGTCACGCTGCCCAATGGTCTCCCGGTCCCCGGTGTCGAGCTCATCACTGGATCCTCGCTTGTGCAGTACACCGATGATGATTGCCGCGAGTGGGCTTTCGACACGCTTGGCCCCAATGACTACTGCCTCGACTACGGTCCCGCGTCCTTCACGGGCCGACCCACCACAAAGGTGACCGTCGACGGTTTCGTCTTCGAGGTGCTCGGTTCGCAGGGTGATCGCTTCACTGATGCTGATGGAGTGGCCACACTGCGTGGCTTCACCAAGGGCCAGCCTGAGGTCACGGTGATGTACGACGACGGCATCATCCGGCAGCGCAAGAAGGTGGTGCTGCGAGATGAACTGACGAGCATCGAACTCGACTACATGCCGTGGCTTGATGTCGCTCCGGATGTGCTGCGTGCCGACTTCGGTGCAGCCGTGCAGATACCGATCCGCATTCAGAACACGACGCGCGCAGCTGCACGGTCCGCCGCTGATGGGATCCTGGCGAGAACGGCCTTCTCTCCCGTCCGCGGGATCAAGGTCACCGTCATCCCGCCGGCCGGTGCACCGAAGGGGTCCTGCAGGCGAACCACGACCGCGCAGACGGATGCTCAGGGTCGGGCGACGCTCAAGGTCTGCGCCACCGCATCCGGGATCTACCGCTTCTCGGCGGAGGGCGCTGCCGCAGTGGACGAGGTGCTCATCAAGGTGTCCGGGACCGCACCCATGGCGGTGGAATCCCTCACCGCCCGGTCACTGCGGCCCACACGCGCCGGAGGCTTGGCCAAGGTGACCTGGGCGACCCCGCAGTACGACGGCGGATCGACCATCCAGTCCTACGTCGTGACTGCGACTGCCAAGGGCAAGCGCACCGTCACCACCTCGGTGCCGGGAAGCCAGCGCACGGTCACCCTCAGCGGCTTGGCCAATGCGACGGCCTACACGATCTCCGTCACGGCGCGGACGACGAAGGGGTCATCCGATCCCGTCACGGTGACCGTGCCGGTGGCCTGAGGATTGGGTCGAAGCACCTCTCCGGGGCGCGCTGCTAGGCTCGGCGCGCTCCGGAGGTGTGGCACGCCGACCCTCTGGTGCGGGTGAGATCAGGTTCGAGCAGAGGAGACTCCGTGGAGCATCAGGACGACCACTCGGCCCCGGGCGTGGGACGCGCGATCGTGGCCTACCTCTCGGCCATCATCACCGCCGGATTGCTCATCTACCTGCTCGGCTTCCTGCGTGGGGCCCCCACGTCCATGTGGCCCGCGCTCATCTTCACCGTCATCTGGGGCGTCGCGTCCCTCATGATGTTCACCCGTCGCGATCACTGATCTCGCAGATTTCCCGCTGCCGATTTCACCATTCGAAGGGCATCGGCCCGCCCCGCCTGTGTAGCCTCCTCGGCAAGTCTCCGGGGAGGATGACGTGGTCGATGACGCCTTAACTGCGGACGGGGCGGAGCCGGAGGGACTCACCCGGCGGGGGCTTCTCACGTCATCAGCGGCCGGTGCCGCGATTGTGCTGGCATCCGGTGGAGCCGGTCTCATCTCCTCGCCCGCAGCCGCGGCCGGGCGAACCCCCCGGGCCGGAACCGACATCCGTCTCCTCCTGCGTCGTCGCGAGGACATGCTGCGACTGCCCCTCACCCTGACCTCGGTGACGCGCGGCCCCAGCAAGTCGGGCGAGAAGTTCACCCCCGAGGTCCTCAACTCCTATCTCGTGGCGGAGTTCGGTCCGCAGCACCTGACCGAGCAGGCCTTCACCGCCCTCGGAGCCATCACTCCACCGGTCAAGGCCCGCCTCTCCGGACCGTCGCGCCTGGCATTCATCATCCCGGCCTCGGGCATTCCAGCGACGACGGAGGGGTTGCTGGACTGGGCGCGACTCCAGGCATCCGTCACCGGCCTCGGTCGCGTGACCGATGGCGCCGTGATCCCCAACAACAAGGACACCAAGCCGAAGGCCCCATCAGCGACTGAGACGGCGATCGAGATGCCGTGGTGGCTCGTCCTGTCACCGCACGCCCTGTCGACCTGGGCGCACGCCATGAAGCCGGTGACCCGCGATGGCCGCACGGAGCTGTGGCACTCGCGGCTCGCCTGGCATGACCTCGGTGCAAGCCCTCCGATCCTGACGGCGCGCGAGGATCGGGACTTCTTCGACTTCGACGTCTTCACCGTGCGTGCCGTCTGGCTGCGTGACCCGCTTGCTGCAGCGATGATCGCGACGACAGGTGCACCGTCTCCTGCGCTCGGCTCAGAGGGCTACCCCTTCGAGATGCGCCCGACACCGCGGGACCGCGGGGACATCGTGCGCCTCACGAGCAAGACCACCGTGGGCGGTGACGTGGTCGATGGTGGACGAGCGCGGGCAATTCCGGTGTCGATGGCGCTGTCATCCCTCGGCGGGACAATGCAGGTTGCCGCCGACTGGGCGGAGCCGAATGTCGCCTCCCTCATCAAGTGGGAGCAGCGCACCTGGCAGGGACGTGACACCTTCGTCCGCACCGTGCGGCAGGGCTACCTCTATCCGTGGGGGATTCCGGCCGCGCTGGACCAGCAGGTGGTCCGCGTGTTTGCTGCCGGCGCATCGGGTGGTGTCCGGCCCTACCAGCAGTTGAAGACCAAGGTTGTCATCACGACACCGACAGTGGATCTGCAGACGCCCTCGAACCGCTACGCCGGTCGAGCCACACCCTTCACGAAGGTCACCTGTACGACGCTTGCCACCCCGGAGCTGGCCGGTGGAGGCCCTGACCTCTTCGTCCCCAAGGTGCAGGTCACTGCCGGGGGAGTGCAGACCCCGGTCCTGTTCGAGTTTGTCGGTGTCGACCAAGCTGGCCGGTCGGTCCCGTTCCGGATGCCGGCGATGTTCGTCGAGCACACGGCCAGTCCGCGCACCGCCGCGGTGAGAGCGACCTACTCGCTGCTGTCGATCGCCGAGCGCACCTGTGACTTCGGTGGGGTTCCAGTGGGCTTTGCCGCTGAGCAGGCGGGTGGGGCGGGGCAGACGACCCACGCGACCGGTCGAGTGGTGTTCGAGCTCGCGGCGCCTGTCGTCGGTGCTGGTGGCCTTCGCCGCGACGCGTTTCCGGCCATGACGACCGCCGAGGTGGTCCTCGAGGATGCCTCGCGCATTGCGGGCGCTGCCGTGTCCTCGACTCTGGAGTATGCCGAGGCCTACCTCGAGTCGGCATTCAACTCGGCTGCCAATCAGGTGCAGGCCTACTTGAAGAACACCGCGAGCCAGGCGATTGCCCTCGGTGCCAAGGAGGCTGGGGGAATGCTGGCGGCCAGCCTCGACGTGGCCGGCCTGTCGCGATCGTTGGGAATCGTGCCGGGTGACTTCGCCGACATTGAGGCGCTGTGTGCCAACGCGATCATCAATCGTGATCCGCTGGCCGCCGTGGATGGCATCGTCAAGATGTTCGGTGCCACGAAGCTCTTCAGTGGAATCTCACTCGCGGACATTCTCGGGTCGGCCTTGGATCTCAGGGGATCGAAGTCCCTCAAGGTCACGACAACGGTGACTGACATCGGCAAGCCGACGGCGGTGGCGACCACCAAGCTCACCTGGACGCCGAGCCTTGACGTGGTCAATGGCACGCCAGCCGAAGGGGTGCTGGATGTCAGCAAGGCGGCGCTGAGCATCACCGTGATCTCAACCGTCGCTCTCATGGACGGCACATCGACGTGGACCTCGGAGGGCCGACTCACCGGCCTGAAGTTCCGACTCGTCAAGGATGCGCCGTTCGTCACCGTGGAACTCGCCAAGGTCGTCTTCACCGCCGGCACCGGCCGGGATGCGAACGTCGATATCGACATCGGTGAGGTGTCCTTCCAAGGTGCCCTCACCTTCCTCGCGGAATTGCAGAAGCATCTGCCGAGCCCGCCGAGCGGGTTGGCCCTGGACGTGACGAGCAAGGGGATCACGGCTGGATACACCTTCACGATCCCCGACATCGCTATCGGTGCCTACACACTCACCGGTCTGGGTGTCGGTGCCGGGATCACGATCCCGTTCGACGACAAGCCGGTGCGCACGCGC
>CAZLHZ010000109.1:0-4012 GCA_964559285.1 uncultured Actinomycetes bacterium
GCTCCGGCACGAAAGCCAGCGCTGCGAGCGTGCTGCTCGAGCCCGGTTTCGCCTTCGATCGTGGATCCATTGATCGGGTACGCCGCACCTGGACCTCCTTCAGCGTTGCTGGTCGCCGCCGCGACGGGTTCGCGGTGGGAGGCAGTGAGCACTTCGGGCTGCCGCGTCTGGACCCATCACTCATCGAGGTCGGTGTCTTCCTCGGGATTGCGGGGCGATGGACGCGGGCCGCTGCGGCGGGCTCATCAACGATGTCTGCGCTGACCCGTGTCGCTGCGGTGCGCGACCTCCTCGGCTCGGTGCTCCATCGCTCACTCGGCTCGACCACCGGCGAGGGCCCTGATGAGCAGACTCGTGCCGGATCACGAACGGTCGCGGTGGCCGAGGCGTTCGATGCGTCGGGTGTCCTCGTGCAGCGGGTGCGTGTCGAGGGGCCGAGTCCCTACGACCTCACCGGCGACCTGCTGGCCACGGGCGCGCGCATGATGCTGGAACGCGACGATGTTCCCGCCGGTGCACTCGGGCCGGCCGATGGACTCGGGCTGTCGGCCCTCGTCGACGGTTGCGCACGGATCGGACTGCGCGAGGTTTCATGATTGTCCTCGACGAGGACATGTGGAGTCCGCTCGCTGCTGCCCACGTTGCCCGTGTGACGCCATGGGTGGCTCCGCGGCAGGCGAGGCGTGCTCGTGGTGAACGACATCCGGTGGACGACTTCCTCTTCGACTACTACCCCTATCGACCCGGCAAGCTCCTGGCGTGGCATCCCGGATGGGGAGTGGCGCTGGCGGGGTCACCACGATCACTCGCAGCGTGGCTCGACCGGGATGACTATGCGCCGGTGGAGGTGGTCGATCAGGAGATGCCGGTTGGTGGAGTCATCATCCACGTGAACTCGACGGCACGGGATCGACGACGTGATGAGGTGGCCAGCACCCTCACCCTCCTGCGGCGCACCCGCGAGCGTCCCATGCGCCTCGGCTGCTTCGGGATGCACGAGTGGGCAATGGTCTATCGCCTGACGCCGGAGGAGGTGCGTCACTCGACGTGGCCGCTGCGACTGACCCCGGATGAGATTGCCGATGTCGTCGACGTGGTCGGCCTGCGCTGCACTCACTACGACGCGTTCCGCTTCTACACGCCCGCAGCACTGCCACTCAATGAGCAGGTGCTCACCCGGGAGCGACAGGCGGAGACAGAACAGCCCGGATGCCTGCACGCCGCGATGGACCTCTACAAGTGGTCGGTGCGACTGCTGCCGCTTGTGCCCTCGGATCTCGTGGCTGACTGCTTCGAGCTGGCACGTGAGGCACGCGAGCTTGATATGCGTGCTGCACCCTATGACCTGCGAGCGCTCGGCTACGACCCCATCCCACTGGAGACTCCGCAGGGGCGGGCCCAGTATGTCGAGGCCCAGCGTGCGACAGCCGGTCGCGCAGCAGTGCTGCGCGACCGGCTGATCGACGTGCTGGGTGTGCTCTGCGTCTAGTCGGCAATAAATACGATGCGGCACCCCAGCGGAGTATCCGTTCCGGCTCCGACATTGACGATCTCGACGCAGACCCGGTGACGCCCAGGGGCGAGGTCGGTCGCCATGGTGAATCCGTGGTTGCGACCGGCACCGGGATGCACCTCGGGTGCGGCCGGACGACGCTGCCCGGCACGCTCCCGCAGCACGATCCGACCATCCGTGCGCAGGCGCACGGTCACCGGCGTCGTCGTGTCGCGGTCCACCGCCCATCCGCTCACCCGGACCCGGCCGGGATCGGTGCTGACCGCCGCGATACGACCCACGGGATTGCGGTATCCCAGCGGCTGCAGGGCGAGCCGGTCGAGTGAGGCGGCGGTTCCGGCGTACACATTGTGATCGGAGCGGCTGGACGGCACCCCGCGCAGACTCGCCGAGCTCGTGTACTGCCACAGGGTCCAGCTCGCCCATCCGCCGATGCGGACCGGACGCAGCCGTGTGTCACTGGGGTAGTAGGCAACCCACAGCGGATAGCGGGTGAAGTCCTTCGAGTTCGCCATGGCGGTCTGCCAGAACGACATGCCGGTGTAAATGATCGGTGTGCGTCCGGTGCGCCGCTCGACGGTGCGCAACCAGGTGCGGGTCCACGTGATGAGTGAAGCGGGGGACAGTCCACCGCTGCTCTCGAGGTCCAGCACGGGAGGAAGGTCACCAGGTCGATCAACGCGGCCGATGGTGTCGGCGAAGTGCCGCGCCTGCTCCTTGGCCGAACTGAGGCTGCCGGGATTGGCGAAGTGGTAGGCGCCGCGCGGCACACCGGCACGTCGGGTTCCAGCCCAGTCGCGCTCGAACCACTCATCGACATGGGTTGTGCCCTCAGTCGCCTTCATGAAGACGAACTGCTGACCGGACTCGGCGATCGCGGACCAGTCGATGGGTGCATCGCCATGGTGCGACCAATGCGAGAAGTCCGGTCCGGTGAGGTCGAACACCGTGGGCGCCGGTCCGTCCGGCATGACGAAGGGCTTCGGCTCGGTGCGGGGGGTACGCCGGTTCCGGGTTGTGTCATCGGGTGCGGTCGCGCCGTGGGCGGTGACGCCGTCATGCAACGGCGGTGCTGCGTAGGGTGCTGGGCCGGCCGGCAGGGGAACCGCTCCTGCCGTGACAGTGACGGTGAGGGCACCGACGGTCACTGCTGCGGCCGTGGCAAGAAGTCGAACCTGGGGTCGTCGCATGGGATCTCCTGTGTCTGTCGTCGATCAGGTCGACTCCACCCTGCGTGCTGGAGCGGTCACCGATTGCCGTTCATGAGCGCGCTAGGCACGGACAGGTGCGCGCGGGTCACCCGCGAGGGTCAGGCGACTGCCCCACGCGGGGTCGCTCGGATGCCCGTCACCCGATCGCGCGGATCGGTTCCGATCAGCTCGCGCGAAACAGTGGCGCACCGCTGCGTCGCATCCACGCGAGCGGGTTCATGAGCGCCCCGTCGCGCGACCACATCGTGAGGTGCAGGTGCGGTCCGGTCGAGGATCCGGTGTTGCCGGAGATCGCGATCTGCTGGCCCGCGGTGACCTGAGTGCCGGCTGACACGGACGCGGAGGTGAGGTGACCGAAGAGGCCGAGCCGCCCGGTGGGCGAGCGCAGCAGGACATGGTTGCCGAAGACCGCGTCGTAGCCGACGCGTACGGCGACGCCATCCCACGGGGCGAGGATGACGGTGCCCTCGGGGCAGGCCCAGTCGGTGCCGCTGTGCGGATGCGGCGAACGCGAGGCACCGAATCCGCTGCTCACCCGGCGACCCTGATACGACCCGAAGGTCTGTCCGCGGTCCGGCGTCGTCGACAGCATCGCGTACGTCGTGCCCTTGACGGTGAAGGCGACCTGGCCGACGTAGCGTCCGGGGATGTCGATGCCGGCGGCCCGTGCCGAGGGGGCCAGCAGGGGTGCAGTGAGCAGTCCGATGAGTGCTAGTCCCGTGGCCGCGATCGCCGCTCGAGTCCGGGCGGGGGGACGAGGTGCGCGCATGGCAGGACGGTAGCGGGTGCGCACCAGCGATGACTCGTCAACGGCCGTCGCGCGCGTCAGGTCGGCCATCGCCGCGGTCAGCGACTAGCCTCGACGGGTGTTCACCATGGCCCGGCGCGTCGCGACGCTCATGTCGGTCGTGTTCCTCCTCGTCGTGGTGGTGATCGGCTGGTTCGGCTACGCGGCCTATCAGCGCATCGGAAGCAACCGCGCGGCCGATGTGCGCGACACGGCGGTCGCCTCCGCCTGGGACATGAGTCCCGCGTCACTCAAGGCAGCGGCCGGTGGGGTCGGCGGGGTGGTTCCCAAGTCCCTTGCGAAGGGCACCTGGGACCAGTGGAACTCCCTGCCCGTGGCCGCCTACTCGGGCGGCCGCAATGACGGCATGACGACGCTGACGTACGCCGCCAGCTCCTGTGAGTGGGGCGAGGTGTGGGTGACCACCCAGGAGTCGGTCAATGTCGTCGTCGTGATTCTGCACCGGGTCTCATCGCTCAACCCGCTCGACCTCATCAAGGA
>CAZLHZ010000109.1:4112-6867 GCA_964559285.1 uncultured Actinomycetes bacterium
TCAGCCGCAGCAGCCGCCACCGCAGCAGCCGCCCCCACCACCGGAGGAGATCGGTGCCGGGGCCGTCGTCGAACCTCCGCGTGGCGCGGCCGCGACCGTGAGCAGGCGCACCGTGTCGGCATGACCTGCCGGGCAGGTCGCCGTGTCAGCGGACTGGGACATCGGACGGCTCACCGTGAAGGTGTCACCGCAGGCGCGGCAGCGGAACTCGTAGGTCGGCACGGGCTGAGGATACGCGCAGACACACGCGCGGCGCATACGCGCAGACACACGCGCTACGAGTGCCAGGAGCGCCAGAGTGCGGCGTACGCACCATCGGCCGCCACGAGCTCGTCATGGGAGCCGGACTCGGCGATCCTTCCGTCCTCGACGACGACGACGCGATCAGCATCGTGCGCGGTGTGCAGGCGGTGGGCGATTGCAATGACCGTGCGCCCGTGCAGGACCGCTGACAGGGAGCGTTCGAGGTGCCGAGCCGCCCGCGGGTCGAGCAGGCTCGTCGCCTCGTCGAGGACGAGGGTGTGCGGATCGGCGAGGACCAGTCGCGCGAGGGCGATCTGCTGGGCCTGGCCGGGGGAGAGGGCGAGCCCACCGGAGCCGACCCGGGTGCCGAGCCCCTCGGTCATCCCCTCCGCCCAGCCGCGGGCGTCAACAGCCTCGAGGGCTGCCCACAGGGTGTCATCATCGGCATCGATCCGGGCCAGGCGCAGGTTGTCGCGCAGGGTGCCGACGAACACGTGATGCTCCTGGGTCACGAGAGTGACGAAGGTGCGCACGGACTCGGCCGGCATCTGCGCGAGCGAGGCCCCGCCGAGCTCGACCGTCCCGATGCGTGGAGCATGGACGCCCGCGATGAGCCGACCCAGCGTGGACTTTCCCGCGCCGGAGGGTCCGACAATCGCCACTCGCGTGCCCGGGGGGATGTCCATCGTGATCTCGCGCAGCACATCGCGATCGGGGCGGTAGCCGAAGCTGACATCGTGCACATCCAGCTCGTCGCCATCGGGGGTGAGATCCGGATCGGTCTGCGGCCGGGGCACATCGCGCACGCCGAGCAGTCGCGCGAGCGAGGCCTGTCCCACCTGGAGCTCGTCGTACCACATGAGCATGAGGTCGACCGGCTCGATGAGCATCTGCGTGTAGAGCACGCCCGCGGTCAACTGTGCGATCGACACCTGGCCGTTCATCACGAGCAGGCCGCCGAGGCCGAGGACCACCGCGATGGGCAGCACGTAGGCGGACTCGATGGAGGGGAAGAACACCGTGCGCAGTGACATCGTGTAGCGCTCCCACGACACCCAGCGGCGGATGCGCGACACCGTCAGGTCGACTCGCGCATCGCCGAGGCGATAGGCCTCGATGGTGCGACCCGCATCGACACTCTCGGCTACCGCAGAGTTGACCTCCGAGTAGGACGCCATCTCATTGCGATAGGCCGAGGGGGCGCGCTTGAAGTACCACCGCGACACGATGAGAATCGGCGGCACGGCG
Source organism: uncultured Actinomycetes bacterium (assembly GCA_964559285.1). Classification (GTDB taxonomy): domain Bacteria; phylum Actinomycetota; class Actinomycetes; order S36-B12; family S36-B12; genus CAZLHZ01. The sequence continues at coordinate 5,604 of CAZLHZ010000109.1, forward strand.
ATGAGCCAGGTGACGGCAAGCAGGGGCGCGGTCACGATGAGGGCGATGAGGATGAGCAGAGCGGTGACCATGGCGATGACGATCTCGGGCACCGCGCGACGCACCGCCCAGTTGAGTCGATCGACGTCGGTCGTGGTGCGCGTCACGAGGTCACCGGTGCCAGCGCGCTCGATGACACTCGGTGGCAGGTCGACCGCGCGGGCGAGAAAATCCTCGCGCAGGTCGGCGAGCACTGACTCGCCGAGGATCCCGGCCCGCATCGCGGACATCCGGGTGAACACCGCCTGCACGATGACCGCGACGATGAAGGCTCCCGCGAGCACATGCAGTCCCGCGAGCGCGAGGGTGCCCGCGGAGATCTCGGCGACGAGGATCGCAAGCACCTGCGGTCCGACCAGTGAGGCGATGGATGCGACTGACTGCAGTGCGACGAGGGCGATGAAGGTACGCCGATGCTGGGCGAGCAGCGCGAACACGTGCCGGCGCACGGAGGTTGGCTCGGCGACCGGGAGCAGCAGTGCGGAGTCGGTCGAGTCCGCGGTCGTCTCGGGCGGGCGGATCATGACTCCACCTCGCGACTGACCACCCGTCGGTAGTCGCGATCGGCCAGCAGCTCGCGATGAGTGCCGATGCGACGGATGACACCGTCTGGAGCGAAGGCGACATGGTCACACCGCTCGAGGATGAGCGGGCTCGTCGTGAGCACGATCGTGGTACGCCCGTTGCGGATGTCGCGCAGCCGCTCCGCGATGAGTGCTTCGGTGTGCGCATCGACGGCACTGGTCGGCTCATCGAGGATGAGGATGCCGGGATCGGCCATGAACGAGCGGGCGAGGGACAGCCGCTGCCGCTGGCCTCCGGAGAGGGTGCGACCGCGCTCGGGCAGACGACTGCGCAGGCCGTCGACCGGGCCGCCGAGCCCCTCGAGGATGTCCGCGGCGCAGGCCGCGTCGATGGCATCCGCCAAGGTGACTCTGGCGCTGCCGGGCACCTCGAGCAGATCGCGCAACGTGCCCGACAGGATGACCGGGTCCTTGTCCTGCAGGAGGATCCGGCGGCGAGTGATGTCGAGCGGCAGGTCGGCGATTGCGCCTCCACCGAGCTCGACACGGGAGGGGGTGTATCCCGCGAGTCGATCGGCCAGCTCGCCCGCGATCTGCGGATCCCCGCAGACCAGGGCGAGGAGGCTGTCGGGCTCAACGACAAGTCCGGAGTCGGGGTCGGTGAGGATCTCACCAACCGGCTCGGCGGCCGGGGTGCAGTC
>CAZLHZ010000110.1:0-6852 GCA_964559285.1 uncultured Actinomycetes bacterium
ATAGACGTCCTTGGCCGTCTCCTCCGCACTCGACACGAGCGTCACCCCATCGCCCATCACCATCGAGATGACACCGGTGAGCAGCGGATAGTGCGTGCAGCCGAGGACAACCGTGTCCACGTCAGCGTCGATGAGCGATGCGAGATAGCCGCGCGCAGTCGACAGCAGATCGGGCCCACCCGTGATCCCGGCCTCAACGAACTCGACGAAGCGCGGACACGCCTGCGACACGATCGACAGATCAGGCGCGGCCGCAAACGCATCGTCATAGGCACCGCTGGTGATCGTCGCTGATGTGCCGATGACGCCGATGCGACCGGAGCGAGTGGCCCGCACTGCTCGGCGTACGGCGGGCTGCACCACCTCCACGACCGGCACGTCGTAGCGTTCGCGGGCGTCCCGCAGGGTCGCCGCACTCGCCGTGTTGCACGCGATCACGATCATCTTCACACCGTCAGCCACAAGCCGATCCATGATCTCCAGCGCGAAGGCGCGCACCTCCGCCAACGGCCGCGGGCCGTAGGGGCCGCGCGCCGTGTCGCCGACGTACAGGATCGGCTCATGCGGCAGCTGGTCGAGCACGGCGCGCGCGACGGTCAGCCCGCCCACGCCCGAGTCGAGGATCCCGATCGGCCGGTCGCTCATGATGTCCCCAAGGGTAGGGTGCTGACATGGAGAAGCGACCCCCCGCAATCACTGTCGTGTTCGTGTTGATGATGGTGGCCGCTGCCGGCTACCTCGTGGGCACCGGCCTGAACCTGTGGTTCCTCTTCCAGCCGGAGGAGCAGCAGCAGTGGTTCAGCCGTCCGGTGTCGGACTGGTACTTCGTCATCAACGCCGCCCTTGACGCCGTGCTCTTCGTCGGCTTCGTGTGGATCGGCCGCCTCGCACTTCGGGGCGACTACGGCGCCGGGATGACCGTGACCATGCTTGCCGTCATCAACCTCGTCTTCAGCGCCTTCAGCCTCGTCTACGGATACGGCTGGGTGACGATGCTCGCCTCGTTGGCGGTGCTCGTGGTCAACACGAGCAAGCCTGCTCAGGCGTGGTACCGCGCCGGGGCGGCAGGATCGGTCGCGTCCTAGCAGCGTTCTCACGAGCGCACGGACCGGTTCAGGCCCAGAGTTCGCCCTCGAGGGCATCCTCGGCATCGTCGAGGGTGCCCTCGTAGGCACCGGTCGAGAGGTACTTCCATCCGCCGTCGCACACGCTGAACGCGGTGTCGGCGCGACCGCCTTGGCTGCCATCCCCAGGGATGCATGCAGGATCGCGCCCGTGGAGATCCCGGCGAAAATCCCCTCCTGGTCGAGGAGTTCGCGGACCCGGCGTACGGCGTCACGAGGGCCCACGCTGTAGCGGGTCGTGAGCACCGCGGGGTCGTAGAGCTCGGGGACAAACCCCTCGTCGATATTGCGCAGGCCGTAGACGGTCTCGCCGTAGCGGGGCTCAGCGGCCACGATGACGATGTCGGGCACGTGCTCACGCAGGTAACGGCCGGTGCCCATGAGGGTGCCGGTCGTGCCGAGTCCGGCCACGAAGTGGGTGATCGTCGGCAGGTCGGCGAGGATCTCCGGGCCGGTCCCGACGTAGTGCGCCTCCGCATTGGCGGGGTTGCCGTACTGGTAGAGCATGACCCACTCGGGATGGTCGGCGGCCATGAGCTTGGCGACGCGCACGGCCTCATTGGAGCCGCCGGCCGCCGGTGAGTAGACGACCTCGGCCCCCCACATCCGCAGCAACTGGGTCCGCTCACGGGAGGTGTTCTCCGGCATGACGCACACGATCCGGTAGCCCTTGAGGCGGGCAGCCATCGCAAGAGAGATGCCCGTGTTGCCACTCGTCGGCTCGAGGATCGTGTCGCCGGGTCGGATCCGGCCGTCACGCTCGGCCTGCTCGATCATCCGCAGGGCTGCCCGGTCCTTGACGGAGCCGGTCGGATTGCGGTCCTCGAGCTTGGCCCACAGCCGGACCTCCGGCGACGGCGACAGTCGCGGCAGGCCCACCAGCGGGGTGTGGCCGACCGAGTCGAGGAGGGAGTCGTAGCGCATGGGCGAGGATGGGCGCGCTCAGCCGCCGGCGACGGCGGGCAGGATCGTCACCGAGTCGCCGTCGGTGACCGCGGTGTCGAGGCCGGCGAGGAAGCGGACGTCCTCGTCGTTGAGGTAGACGTTGACGAATCGGCGCAGTCCCTGCTCGTCGAGGAGCCGCTCACCGATGCCCGGGTAGCGGGCATCGAGGTCGGCCACGACCTCGGCCAGGGTGGTCCCGGACGCCTCGACCGCCTTGGCTCCCTGGGTGTAGGGGCGCAGGATCGTGGGGATGCGGACCTCGATGGCCATGGTGGTTCCTCTCGGGCGTGCAGTGCGGGCGTGCAGTGCGGGCGTGCGGGATGCGCGTGGTCCTCATGGTGCGGGCCGGTCGCCCACCGGAACCTCAGGGTACGGCGTGGTATTCCAGCCGGCAGCGTGCGGGCGCCGGATCAGACAACCTCGACGGGCTCCTCGGTGATGACCCCGTCGACGATCCGGAAGGATCGAATCTCCTCGCGGTCCGGATCCCGCGTCGACACCAGGAGGTAGTGGGCCTGGGGCTCCGAGGCGTAGGACACGTCGGTGCGAGACGGGTAGGCCTCGGTCGCCGTGTGGGAGTGGTAGACGACGACGGGCTCCTCATCGCGATCGTCGAGCTCGCGGTAGAGCCGCAGCAGATCCATGGAGTCGAACTCGTAGAACGTCGGCGACCGGGCCGCATTGACCATGGGGATGAACCGCTCCGGTCGGTCAGACCCGGCCGGCCCGGCCACGATTCCGCAGGCCTCATCCGGATGGTCGGCCCGAGCGTGGGCCACGATGGCGTCGAGGATGTCTCGGCGGAGGGTGAGCACGCGCTGATGCTAGCCGCAGGACCCTCCGTGTCCGATTTGTGGCAAAGCGCGTCTTTCGAATGAGAATCGCGTCATTCGTGATTCGACTTGCGCACCGTGGAAAGTCAGAGGACAGTCCCTCCCGACCCCCGGACCGGGGGCGTCCCACGGGGGGCAGGCGCCTCCCGCCACGAGGAGGTTCGATGATCGAGACCCTGTCCAATGGACAGTTCCAAACCGTCTACAACGTCCTGTCCTTCGCCCTCGCCTCCATGCTGGCGACGACGGTGTTCCTCCTGGCCGCTCAGGGCCGGGTCCTGCCGCGCTACCGGCTCGCCGTCATCGTCTCGGCGATGGTCTGCTTCATTGCGGCGTACCACTACCTGCGCATCTTCAACTCCTTCACGGACGCCTACATCGCCGTGGACGAGGGCATGAAGGGCGTCGCCACCGAGTTCAACCTCGTCAAGGGCGACGGCTTCAACGAGGGCTACCGCTACGTCGACTGGCTGCTCACCGTGCCGCTGCTGCTCCTGGAGACCGTGGCCGTTCTTGCGCTCCCTCGCGCCACCCGCAGCAACCTGATGTGGAAGCTCATCCCCGCCTCGATCCTCATGATCGTGCTCGGCTACCCCGGCGAGCTCATGTCCGGTGGCTTCGCCTCCATGAAGACCGTGTGGGGCATCCTCTCCACCATCCCGTTCCTCTACATCCTCTACGTCCTCTTCGTCGAGATGAGCAAGGCAGCGGGCAACCAGCCGAACCAGGTCGGCAAGGAGCTGCGCGGCCTGCGCTGGCTGCTTCTGGCGACGTGGGGCGTCTACCCGATCTCCTACCTGCTCCCGCAGCTGGGCATCAACGGTGCAGACGCGTTCGTCGGCCGCCAGATCGGCTACTCGATCGCAGACGTGCTGGCCAAGTGCCTCTACGGCCTGCTCATCTTCAAGATCGCCCGCATCAAGAGCGCCGACGACGACGCTCAGTTCCTCGCGGCCGAGTTCAAGGAAGCGCCCTCGAGCGCGAAGGCGTAAGCACGGTCTGAGTACGACCTAGCACGTCAGCAAGTCAGCACGACAGCTCAACCGAGGGGCTAGCCGCCCGCTCCCTCCACGAGGGAGTTGACGAGACCGTCCTGCAGCCAGGTGAGCCACCCATACAGGTGGTAGCCGGCGGCACGCGGATCGTCCGCGGCTAGCCCCTCGAACTCGTCCTGGGCCTCCTCGGTCAGACCAAGGGTGGTGCCGAGGGCGAGGCGGATGTCGTTGAGCGTGCCCAGCCAGGACTGGGCCTCATCGGCGGTGATGACGACCTTGTCCCCTGACCTCTCCAGCGTCGCGCGCGCGGTGCGAGCATGTGCCGACTTGATCTCGCGCAGTCCCCGCTCGGTGTAGCGACGGAACTCATCCGCTGCGCCGTCGTCGTCGGCGTACCCATCAGGGAAGAGACGCAGCAGCACCGGGTTGTCCGGGCGCGTGGCCGACAGATCGATGCCGACGAGCGCGGCGAGCGGGTCCGCATCAGGATCGGCCGCCTCGGGCGCGACAAGCTGCGCGATCTGGTCGAGCAGGGCCATGAGCACCCCGCGCTCCTCCTCATCGAGGCGCAGGACCAGTCGACCTGTGGGCGTACGCCGAAAACCGCGCGATGCCATCCTCAGCGGTCCTTCTGCACGGTGGCCCACAGGCCGTAGCCGTGCATTGCCGTGACATCGCGCTCCATCTCCTCGCGCGAACCGGAGGACACGACCGCCCGACCGTCGTTGTGCACCTGCCACATGAGCTGCTCAGCCTTCTCGCGGGAGTACTTGAAGTAGGTCATGAAGACGTAGGTCACGTAGCTCATGAGATTGATCGGGTCGTTCCACACGATCGTGATCCACGGTGGCTCCGTGGCGACGGCGTCGTCGGCCTCGGTCTCGCGGTCGATCTCGGGAGGGGCAACACTCACGGGCTCATCGTGGCATGCCGGGACGACAGCGGCATGACTATGCCGGACGCCCGATGATCCGCAGGAACGGGGACTTCGCCCGGTCGTTGAGATCCGTCGCTGGGACGACCAGACGCACGAGGTTGCGCCGCTTGACCACGGCAAACCGGGTCGACACCGCCCCGGTTGCATCCGTGGTGAGCGTCGCCACCGTCACCCACCGTCCAGCGGTGAGTCGCCGCAGCCACACCGTCGTCCCACCCCGCACCGGCAGGACCGCCCCGGTGATGAGAACCTTGCGACCGAGCACGGGAGTCAGCGTGCGGGCGGTTGCGGTCACGGCATAGGACACGCGAATCGCCACCGGCACGCTCGTGCCCGCTAGCCGAGCCCACGATCCACCGACCGTCACCTGGTAGCTGCCGTTCGCCTTGGGTCGATGGGTGAAGGTGACCGCACCGGTGGCATCGGTCTCAGCGGTCCTCACGACGATCGGGGTCGTCGTGCGTGCCCGCGTCCACAGCAGGGTCGCGTCCGCTCTCGCGGCGACACCGGCTTCTGATGTAGCCGTGACACTGATGGTCGCGGTCTCGCCGACGGTGATGCGGTGAGGCGCGGTCACGGTGACGACCGTGGGCTTCTTCGCGATGGTGACGGCGTACGCCGCAAGCCGGGGGAAGAAGTCGGCCTCAACAGCGCCGAGGTGCCACACCGCAATCCCGTTGATCCGGTAGGTCGGGATGATGGACGCGCGTGCCAGCGCCGAGTCGGTGTCACCCCACCACATCTCGCGGAAGGCCATGCAGGACATGTCGACACCCTCATTGCTGCCGTCGGCGACCTGCGCATAGCGGATCCACCACTCGGCATCAGTGGCATCCCACGTCGGCGTCGCACTCTCGCGCGTGATGATGTCGCGGATGACACCGAGGTCAACCGCCGACATGGGTGCGCCCGGCTTCCACGAGTCAGGGCAGGGCGTGCCGGAGTTGGTGTACTTCCCCGTCACCGGGTCCTTGGTGAACATGTTCGCGGTGCGATAGACCTTCTGCTGCACCGGATTGCTGAGCTCGTCGAGCACCGGATTGCCATCGTCATCCAGCTTGTCCTTGTAGGTGAAGCGCACCCACGAGCGGCCATACTGCGGGTCACCGATCTGGATCTTCCACGCATTCGCCGGGCCGACCTGCTGCACAGCACTGTCGACAACACGCGCGGCCCAGTCGTTGGGACCGATGGGTCCCGGCACGGTCCAGCTGTAGTCGTAGGCCATGATCCGCAGGCGATCGACATAGGGCGCGATCTCACTCCACGCGTAGACCTCGTAGCCAGCGCTGTCCCACGGTGTGCCGTCGGAGTGGAAGGGTGCGACTCCTCCGGGTACCGTCGCCGAGAGCGTCTTGTCGACCGCGTGCAGTGCGGTCGACAGCACCTTGATGAACTCGATCCAGCGCGGACGCGTCACCGGCCAGGTGCTGCTGCCGTCGTTGAAGGCGAAGTTCTCGAAGTCGAGGTCGACGCCATCGACATCGGCCTTGACGGCCCAGTCCGCGATGAGAGCGGCATAGGCGGCACGGTTCTCCGGAGTTTCAAGGTACGCCGACATCTGGAGCGCCTGCGTCTTGGACACATCCGTGATCGACGCCTCGACGGGGATGTGCGCGGCACGCAGGGCATCACGATGGGCTGCCAGACGCGGGGTGATCCACGGCGTCGCGGTCCCGTCGAGGCAGTCGCCGTAGAGAGTGTCACCATCGGTGTCATCGGCGTCATAGGTGCACAGCGGATTGGCCGCACCATTGAACGCCCACCAGAAGATGGCGACCGACCCGACCGCACCGGCCTCGTTGTCGATGAGGTTCTGCACATCCGTCGCGGTGGCCCACCAGCCGAACCAGCCGTTGACGATCTTGCGGGGGGTGGGGGTGATGGAGTCGTCAGCGGCTGCGCCGGTGGGGATCGCCAGGCCCAGACCGAGGGTCGCGGCCGCGAGGGCGGCGATCAGGGCACGGGCACGGCGCACGCGGGACTCCTCGGGATGCGGTCGGAACCGGGATGGTTGG
>CAZLHZ010000111.1:0-6809 GCA_964559285.1 uncultured Actinomycetes bacterium
CGTTGACGAGTATCTCGTCGACGACGGATCGCGCGTTGCTCCAGCAAGCGCCGTCCACCGGATGACTCTCTATCGCGCGCCCAGTGGGGCTCTTGTCTTCAGTGCGGGCACGGTCCAGTGGGCGTGGGGCTTGGGCATGCCTCATGTCGGTGATCCCGCAGCATCGACTGCCGCGCTGACGATCTCGGAGACCGTTCATGAGATCCGGCAGGCGACCCTCAATGTCCTGGCCGATATGGGGGCGGTCGCGGTCACACCGCAACCGGGACTCGTGGCAGCCGCACCCTCGACAGACCGGGTCGGACCGATGGTCGACATCACGGGACACACGGATCGGCGACGCGTCTCTGGTCCGGTGGTGCTGCTGCACGGCACTGCTCGTGATGAGGCCGGAGTCGTCGCGGGGGTGGAGTTCTCCCTCGATGATGGGTCCACCTGGCATCCAGCACACGGACGATCACGGTGGCATGTGCGCATCACCCTTAAGGGATCGGGAAGACGCTCGATCTTGGTGCGCGCTGTGGACGACAGCGCCAATGTCGGACACACGGTTCACCGTCGCCTCCGATCCACATGTCCGTGCTCAGCCATGGGTGATGCAGAACCCACCGTGCTTCGCGGCTCAGTGCAGTCGGGTGAGATGGCTCTCGAAGTCGGAACGGTTTTCACCGTCGAGCAGAGCATGCGGCTGACCGGGATCCGGTTCTACCGCGGGCCGTGGACCCGGTCGTCAGAGGTCCTGCGGGTGTGGTCACCGGGCGGACGGCTGCTCTGGGAGGATCCGGTCACATCGATGTCACGTCATGGCGCAGAACGTGGCTGGCATGCGACCCGAATCCATGCACCGCTGCTGCTCCAGCCTCATCGCCGCTACGTCGTGAGCCTGGTAACGGATCCAGGGCACTACGCCGTCACCGAGCATGTGCTTGACCGCGGTGCGATCCACCAACCTCCGCTCACCTTGGTGGAAGGCGTGTTCAGATACGGAACTGATCGCCGGATGCCCAGTGCAACCTTTGCCGGCGCTCTCTATCCCGTCGATCCCGTGGTTGATGTCGCGCATAGCCGAGATGCCCACCGGGTGACTCGCGGATGACCGCGACGATCCGAGACATCCGCGCGAACGCTGCCTGGAGCTTTGGGGGTGCAGTGCTGCTTCGAGTGACCACCTTCGTGACAGGGATTGTGGTTGCCCGGCTGGTCGCCCCGGATCAGGTGGGTGTCCTCGTGATGGTGCTCACCGTCCAACTCGTCATCATCAGCGCGAGCGAACTTGGTATCTCCACTGCTGTCGCCCGGCACCAAGGGTCAGTCGCAGCGATCGGGCCGACAGCAACGGCACTCAGCCTGGGCTCGGCCGTGGTGCTGATGGGCCTCATGATCCTTCTCGCTCCCGTGGTGGCCCATCTGATATCGGTGGACAGCGCCGCCCCGGTGATGATGGTCATGTCGATCACGGTGCTGTTGGCGGGGCTCACCAGCGTCCCGATCGGACTTCTCATGCGGGAGTTCCGTCAGCGACGTCGAGTCATTGCGGAAGCCAGTGGACTCCTTGTTGGACTGGCCCTGGTGCCACTTCTCGCCGGATCTGGAGCCACGGGTCTGGCGTGGACCCGCGTTCTCGGCCAGGCGGTGTCCACCGCGCTGCTCATTGCCCTGGCGCCCGCCAGATGGTGGCCCCGCGTGGATCGTGGCGTTGCCCGGCATCTCGTGGCCTTCGGTCTGCCACTTGTCGCCGCCACCGGTCTGGGGTTTGCCACGACGAACGTCGACTTCGTCATTCTCGGCGCTATGGCCGGGGCCGTGTCACTCGGTCTCTACTCACTTGCCTTCAACGTGTCGCAGTGGTCACTGGCACTGGTTGTGGGAACGGTGAATGCCGTCGGCCTTCCCGCCTTCGCCCAATCGCTTGATGACCCCAGCGCCTTGAGTCGACGCATCTCACGGGTCACTCAGGCTGCTGCCGCTGTCGCTGTCCCGGTCGGCATGCTGTCGGCAGCATTGGCGGTCCCTCTCGTGGCTGTTCTCTACGGTCCAGCCTGGGCATCCTCTGCTCCGTTGGTGGTCCTCTTGGCCATTCTGGCTCTCGCCCGAGTCCCCCTTGATGTTCTCGGAAGTGTCATCGTCGCAAGCGGCCGGAGTCGCACCTACCTGGCCCTTCAGGCACTCCAGTTCGGGATCAGCGTTCCAGCCCTCATCGTGGGCATTCATGTCGCCGGTCCACAGGGAGCGGCGTTGAGCCAGCTCGTTCTCGCGGTCGTCATTGTTGCCCCCGCCTATGTCATTGTCGTGAGTCGAGGTCTGCGGGCCCGCCTTCGCATCCTGATTGCACCGCTGCTGCGCATCAGCAGTGTCGGAATGGTGTCCGCAGCCATCGCCTGGGCCGTGTCCCGTGGATTCACATCGGCCTCCCTGCAACTGGCGTTCGGGCTCGCCGTCGGAGGACTCACCTACATCGTGCTGCTGCGGTGGATGTGTCGCGATACCACTCGCATGATGACGATACGGATCTCCCGTGCCTCCGTGAGGCCGACATGACACATCACGTTTCACTGTGTGCTGATCGAGCGTACGCCGTGCCCCTGTCGGTGACGCTAGCCAGCATCGCACTGCGAGGCGGGTCGAGTGAGGTCAGCATCATTCACGAGGACATCGACTCGAAGTTGCAGAAGCGAATCGCGGGTGACTGTGCATCCGTCCTCTCACTGGAGTGGATTCCGCTTCCGACCCGTTCGGTGGCTGACGTCCACCTCCCCTCATTCGTCTCATCATCGACTGCGGGTCGACTCCTGCTGCCGGAGCTGCTCGCGAATCGGTCCCGGACGATCTACCTCGATTGTGATGTTCTGTGTCTTGATCACCTCGGAGAGCTCTGGAGCACAGTGCTTCCCACGGGGATGGTCGGCGCAGTTCGCGATAGCCTCGCTCCCTTCGCAGCTGGACCACTGGGTACCACTTGGTGGGAGTTGGGTCTGCCCGCGGACTCGGCATACTTCAACGCAGGGGTCCTTCTCATGGATCTCGATGCACTTCGCGAGGCAGACGCGGGACGTCGGGCCGTGCAGCTGATGCGCGACCACAGGCTGCGATGGGCGGATCAGTGCGCACTCAACCTCGTCCTCAGCGAATGCTGGGATGAGATACCCCGCCGATGGAATGTTCAGACCGCAGACCTTGCCGGGAGGTCGCTCGCCTGGGCGCTGTGGCCAGACTCCACGGCTGAAGCCGTCGATCAGCCGGGGATTCTGCATTTCACGGAACGCGACAAGCCATGGCATCGCGGATCGCAGCATCCGGCGGGTTCCGTCTGGCGTGACATGCAGAGCCTGACCGCATGGCCGACCTGGTCACGTGAGCCGCGAAGCGCGTGGCAGAGGCTGCGTCATCCACGTCCCGCTGCTCGGGTGTCCGCTCCACGTTCCCCGAACCTTCCAGACAAGGAGATCTACGGTGCACGCACACGCTGAACGGGCACGACGACAGATCGATGCGAATGATGAGGTCGCCCGGCGCCTCGTCGAGGTCACGCGCGCTCGTACCGCTCAGGGTCGGTGGGATGCAGCAGCTGGATGGGCAAGGGTGGCTGCGGCCTTCTCGGTCGCAAACCCGACCGGTTGGCTGCGCGACGCGGCCCTTGAGGAGGCCCTTGACGTTCTGGCGGATGTGGTTCCGCCCGCAATATCGACGACGAGTCGCGGTGGAGTTCTGCATGTCGTGAGTGAGGTGCACGCCATTGGGGGTCATCGATCCATGCTCGTGAGGTGGCTGCAGGCGGATGCTGCACTCGCAGTGACATCGAACCTCGTCGTCACACGAACCCATCCGGTCCCGGCACCCGTCGTGGATGCCGTACTGGCCACTGGGGGATGCGTCACAGTTCTGGGAAGACACAGGCCCATGGCCCGCGCTGCGCGTCTTCGCGCTCTCGCTTCACAGCACGACGTGGTGGTGTGCCATACACATGCTGACGATCCGACACCAGGGATCGCCTTCGGCTCTTCCTGGTCGACTGCCTCTGGAGTTCCAGTCGTCATGGTGGATCACTCCGATCACCTCTTCTGGGTGGCAGCGGGCACGATGGATGCGTTGGTCAGCCTGCGTGAACCTGGGTCACGAGCGGCAGTGGAACTGCGGGGTGTTCCCGACAGTCACGTGCACCGGCTGCCGATTCCGATTGCCATGCCCCAAGTGCGACGTACCCATCATGAGGGGGTTGCGCTGATCGCTGTTGCGCGTCCCGAGAAGTTCCTTGCATCAAACGGTGGTGTGTCCTTCCCTGAGGTGGTGCTGCCAGCGCTCTCGCGTCTGCCTCAGGCACGCCTCCTCGTCGTGGGCCCAGCCGCGACTGATCCTGCGTGGGCGAGTGCTCGTGAGCGTCTGGGTGAACGCTTATGGCTCGCGGGTCTTCAGGAGGATCCGGCCGCGTGGCGTGCGCGCGGCGACATCCACCTCGATCCGATTCCCTTCGGATCCGGCACATCGATGCTGGAGAGTGCGGCATTCGGAATGCCCTCGGTCGCATTGCAGGCTGCCACTGAACGGCAGAGCCTGCTGTCCAGTGCCGGAATGCTTGATCACGGAGTTGTCTGGGCGGACACCCCTGATGCGTACGCCGATGCCCTAGTGGCACTTGTCCGTGATGACGGGTATCGGCGAGATCTTGGTGATGAGGCGCGCTCCTGTGTGTCTCGGAACAACGAGCTCAGCCAGTGGACAGAGACCCTCCGCAGCTTCTACACACGGATCAAGGTGGTGGATGCATCGCATCCACGATGGTCAGTGCCGGTGCGTGATCCCGACTACGCAGCGGCGCTGCTCCAGGTTGAGTCATCGGCCCCGCTTCAGTGGATCATGAGCGGCGCCACGGCTGACTTCGATGCGTCGGACAGGGCATTGGCAACAGCCCGGATCACCCGGGCACGTCTCCTGCGTCGCCTGCATGGGCATCCGGCTGCGATGGCCGGTGCGGATGCGGACATGCTCATCCCTGAGGCTGAGGTGCGGGTGTGACGACGCAGCGGGAGATGCCCGTGACCTCCTCCATTCCCCTGATGCGTCCATGGGTGGATGAGGCCGAAGTGATGGCGGTGGCGAACACGATCCGTTCGGGCTGGATTGCCCAGGGTCCGCAGGTAATGGCGTTCGAGCGCGAGTTCGCACGGCACATGGATCTTCCACACGCTGTCGCCCTCTCGTCCGGAACCAGCGCCTTGGAGATGGCACTCACTCTGCTGGAGATCGGCCCGGGTGATGACGTTGTCGTGCCGTCGCTGACGTTCATCGCGACCGCGAACGCGGTCAGGCGGGTCGGGGCACGGCCCGTCTTCGCGGATGTCTCTCCCGTCACGGGCACGCTCACCGCGGCAACCATTGAGCAGGCCCTGACCCCAGTCACCGCTGCGGCCATTGTTGTCCATCAGGCAGGTGTCCCCGCGGACACCGAGTCCATCAGTGCACGGCTCCCATCCCTTCCTCTCATCGAGGATGCCGCCTGTGCTGCCGGGTCCATGACACGAGGACGCGCTACAGCGTCCGGAGCACTGCTGGCTGCGTGGTCCTTCCATCCGCGCAAACTCATCACCACCGGCGAGGGCGGCATGCTCACGACCACCGATCACGATTTCGCCCGACGAGCTCGACGGTTGCGGGAGCACGGCACTGATATCCCCGCAGCAGTTCGCCACAACGATGCCAGCCCTCGGCGAGAGTCCTACGGCGAAGTCGGTTTCAACATGCGGATGACCGACATCCAGGCCGCACTCGGCCGAGTTCAACTCGCGCGTCTCGCGGCACTGGTTGAGCAGCGGCGGCAGCTGGCCGAGCACTATGCCGAGCACCTCAGCGTCGATCCCAGATTGACCCTGATGGGCGATCCCGACTACGGACTGACGAACTACCAATCACTCTGCCTGCGCCTCGGCCCAGACGTGTCAGTCAATCCGACCGATGTTCTCCACTCGCTTGCGGAGCAGGGCATCACGGGACGCCACGGCATCATGGCTATTCATCGACAGCCCGCCTATCGCGACCATGGACACGTTGCCCTGCCGGTGACGGATGAGCTCACAGAACGCACCATGATCCTTCCCCTGTTCCATCAGATGACGAGAGGCGACGTCAGACGAATTGCACGTCACGTGCTTCGGGCAGTGGCCGCATGAAGCGTGGGCAACCCCTTCTCATCATCGGGGCCGGCGGCTTGGGCCGTGAGGTCCTGGAGGCAGTGCGTCATTCGGTCGCGCACGGAGCACCATGGTCGATCATCGGCTTCCTTGATGACCATCCCGCCCGTCAGGGATCCATGGTCGGAGGTGTCCCAGTGCTCGGGCCAAGTGGTGATGTGTGCGAGCACGATGACGCATCCGTCGTCATCAGTGTTGCATCTGTCCAGACTCCGGACTGCCGGGCTCGACTTGTCGAACGCCTGTCACTAGCACCGGAGCGGTTTGCGACCATCATCCATCCGAGTGTGCCGGTCCCTGGAAGCTGCTGTGTGGCGGAGGGAACGATCCTTCTAGCCCACAGTGTTCTCACGACAGACGTGCACATCGGAAGACATGTCGTGGTGATGCCCCACGTGACCCTGACCCACGATGTCTGTGTCAGGGATTGCGCCACTCTGGCCTCGGGAGTGCGTGTCGCCGGCGGAGTCGTCATCGGTGAGGCCGCCTATCTGGGAGCCGGAGCAATGATCAGAGAGAACCTCGACATCGGCAGCAGGAGCGTTGTGGGGATGGGAGCGGTGGTGACCAAGTCGATTCCGGCGGAGCAGACCTGGTGGGGAGTACCCGCCGCACCGATGGACCCCG
>CAZLHZ010000112.1:0-5858 GCA_964559285.1 uncultured Actinomycetes bacterium
GAACTTCGTCAAGAGGTTAAAGACGGTCGTCTTGCCAGCGCCGTTGGGGCCGATGATCCCGACGAACTCGCCCTCATGCGCATAGAGGTCACAGCCGTTGAGGATGTTGACCCCGGGAAGGTAGCCGGCCGTGATGTCGTCGACGCGCACGAGCGCACCGCCGGACGCAGTCACATGTGCCGAGCGATCGATGACCTCGGCGGCTCGCTCATGGATGGCGTGGTGGTGTCCCTGCTCGGCATCGATCGCGAGCTCGTTCACCTTCTCGAAGGGATCGCCCTGGGGATCCGGAGTGATGGTCATCTGCTGTCCCTTCAGGCCTGATCCGCCGCTGCCGTGGGATCGGCACCGGTCAGCGCCTGCTCCACCTCGACCAGCGACTGGTCGTGACGAGAGCCCAGATAGGCATCAATGACGGCCGGATTGCTCATGACCGAGCTCGGTGGGCCCTCGGCAATGACGCAGCCCTGGCCCATGACGATGACCCAGTCACTGATGTCGCGCACCATGTCCATGTCGTGCTCCACGAACAGCACGGTCATGCCCCTTGACATGCCCGAGGAGTGACTGGGTGAGGGCGGGGTTGACCCCGGCCATCGGCTCATCGAGCATCACTAGCTCAGGATTCACCATGAGGGCGCGCGCCATCTCGAGCAGCTTGCGCTGCCCACCGGAGAGAGCGCCCGCGAAGTCGTCCCGCTTCTCCAGCATCCGGAACCGCTCCAGCAGCTGATCCGCTCGCGCGGTGACCTCGGCCTCCTGCCGGCGCCACAGCGAGGGGATGAGTGCGCGCCACATGTTCTCACCGCGCTGACCTGTTGCCCCGAGGCGCATGTTGTCGAGGACAGTGAGCCGGAAGAGCGCCTTGGTGAGCTGGAAGGTGCGCACCATGCCGAGGCGGGCGACCTTGTGCGGGGGCAGACCCGACACCACGCGTCCGTTGAACGACCACGCACCACTATCAGGAGTGTCGAATCCGGTCAGCAGGTTGAAGAAGGTCGTCTTGCCCGCACCATTGGGTCCAATGAGAGCTGTGATGGCACCCCTCTGGATCTCCACGTGTTCGACCTCGACCGCGGTGAGCCCTCCGAACCGTCGGACGACGTTGTCAGCGATGAGGATCGGGTCAGGTTTGGCCGCACCCGGGGTGTGCGGAACACCGGCCAGGGCACGTGTGGCCTCATCGCGGCGGGAGGTTGAGCTGGCCACGGTAGCTGCAGAGGGAGCGTTAGCGTCGGGCATCGAGAGCCAGCTCCTTCTTGTCGCCGAACATTCCCTGGGGCCGGAAGATCATGAGCAGCATGAGTGACAGTCCCAAGATCATGAATCGCACCTGACCAACCTGATCGGTGCGCAGGAACGTGATGACCCCCACCCTCGTCGCCTCGTTGAGGAACTCAACGATGAATGTCATAAGTCCCCAGAAGACGATCGCTCCGATGATCGGTCCACCCACCCGAGCCGCGCCGCCGAGGATGAGGATCGTCCACGCGAAGAAGGTGAGCTCCGTTCCGTAGAGGTCCGGCTGCACCGACTGGGCATAGATCGCGAAGATGAAGCCGCCGAGTGACCCGAGAACACCGCCCACGATGAGTGACTGCATCTTGTAGGAGTAGACGTTCTTGCCGAGGCTGCGCACGGCATCCTCGTCTTCACGAATGCCCTTGATAACGCGGCCCCACGGCGAGCGCATGAGAAGCCAGACGACGAAGGCGGCGAGGGCGACCAGCACCCACCCCACCACGACGACCCACAGGTCATTGCGGCTGAAGACGAACGGTCCGAACGCCAGCCCCCCCGGGAAGGGGTTGAGGGCGTAGAAACCGTCTGCGAAATTGTTGAGGCCGTCAGATCCGCCGAGGACATCCTTGAAGGCCACCGATCGCACGATGAGCCGGACGATCTCGGAGGTCGCGATGGTGACAATGGCCAGGTAATCGGCCCTCAGGCGCAGCGTGGGAATACCCAACAGGAGGGCCAGGAGCACGGCGAGGGCCAGTCCAATGAGAATGCCCAGCCAGAACGGCAGGTTGAAGGACGCCACCGTGACCGCCAGCCCATACGCCGCCACAGCAAGGAAGGCTGACTGACCGAAGTTGAGCAGTCCGGTGTAGCCGAAGTGCACATTGAGGCCGATTGCCGCAAGGCCGTAAACCACGGCCGCCCACCCGATCGCCTGGGTGAACGTCTGGCTGATGATGATGCTCCAGTCCATGACGATTCCTATCCCACTCGCTCGCGGCGGCCGAGAATGCCTTGGGGCCGGATCAACAGGACGATAATGAGGATCGCCAGGGCACCGACGCTCTTCAACTCCGGGGGCACGATGAGGGTGGACACCTCAATGAGGACACCCACAATGAGACACCCCACCAGAGCGCCGAAGGCTGTGCCCAGACCGCCGACAGTGACACCGGCGAAGATCAGCAGCAGGATCTGGAAGCCCATCTGCCAGTTCACACCACGATTCAGGGCGAGCAGGATGCCGCCGAAGGCAGCCAGGGTCGCCCCGAAGATCCAGACGACATTGATCACTCGCTCGACATCGATGCCGGAGGCCGAGGCCAGCGCGGGATTGTCAGCGACAGCACGACTCGCCTTGCCCATGCGGCTCTTGAGGAGCCACAGCACGGTCAGTCCGATGAGGACGATCGCCACCCCGGCACCGATGAGCGCCTTGGGTGTCATGTCCACGGGGCCGATCGAGATGCCCGGCTGCCCGTTGAAGGAGCGGTACTGCTCGGTGTCGCCGCCGAAGAAGAAGAGGATCACATAGCGCAGGAAGATGCTCAGGCCGATCGACACGACGAGCATGGCGATGAGACCGGTGCCGCGGCGGCGCAGCGGCTTCCAGAGCCCACGGTCCTGCAGGGCGCCGAGCACCGCGCAGACGAGGAGCGCCAGCACAGCCGACAAGATGAAGTCGAGCCCGGCGATGTTGTTGAAGATGTAGGCGGACACCGCACCGAGAGTGAGCAGTTCGCCATGGGCGAAGTTGGTCAATCCGGTGGTGCCGTAGATCAGGGAAAGCCCCACGCCCGCCAGCGACAGGATGAGGCCGAAGAGAATCCCATCGGTGAGCAGCTGCAGGAACCGGTCGAGAACGCTCTCACCCCCGCCCTGCTGGACGCCCAACTTGAACTGCACGGTTGCCGGCAGTCCGGAGAAGACGAGGACGGACCGCTTGTTGTCTCCCGGAGTTGTCAGGGACACACCCTGGGGAAGGGTCGCCTCCTCCAGGGTGACGGTGTAACTGCCCGCCTCGGGCACCTCGACCTTCCACGCACCGTCGGGTCCGCTCTGGGCACTCTGGTTGAAGCCAGCAGGGGTGCTCACCGTGATCGTCACCCCGGGCACCGGCTTCTTGTCCTGCTCCAGCACACCGACGATGGTCGAGCCGCCAGCAGCGGCAGCGGGCGCGGCGAGGACGACGCCCCCCACGCCGAGCAGGCCGATCAGCCCGAGCAGCAGGGCTGTGGCGCGAGTGCGCACCGGCACCTCCGGACGTTGAGCAAACGGACAGAATGGATCGGGAGATGACCGTACCCCCCGACACCCCCTCCGGCATATCTTTTGGGGGACGTCACCGAATCGAGATGGATCACGTTTGCCGACGGGCCCGCGAGGTAGGCCGTCGATGTGCGCGCGCCTCGTCTCCGCTCAACCGCCCGGGAGGGTGTCGCTCACCCACCGGCGGTCGGGTTCGGTCCCGTCGCCGCCGACCGACACGACATTGCCCTGGGCATCGATGCGGGGATCGATGCCCAGCGACTGCTCCTCCCCGCGCTGCACGCCACACTCGCCGGCCTGCGGGGTCGCCCGGTGCTCGACATCGGCGGTCGGGCCGGGCTCATCGGAGGCACCCCCATCATTCGGGCCACCGACCCGCTGCGCCTGCCATGGCCCGACGCCTACTTCGACGCCGTCCTCAGTCTCGACCTGCTCGGACTCCTCGCCCCTGACGAACTTCAGCGCCATGTGGTCGAGGCGGCGCGCGTCCTGCGCCCCGGCGGGCGGCTCATCTGCGTCGTCAGCGAGCAGCCGGACACCGTCTTCACATTCGGCGGCATGGACCCCGATCTCGTACGCCGTGCCCTGGCCGCCGCTCTCGCGGCCGCCCCCTACCCCGAGGACGTTCCCGAGGCCCTTCTGTCCGTGCCCGGCATCCTGCGGGCGACCGCAATCCGCATCGGCACCTCCGCGCGGATCCCGGACCCCGACCATCGGATCGTCCCCGGCACCCTCGCCTGGACCCGACTGGCCGACGGTGTCGTCCGTCATCGGATCTACGGCGTTGAGGACCTCGTGCAGGCGACCACGGACGCCCCCCTGTCGGCCGTCAGCGTCGAGCGACACGTGGACCCGACAGCGGGCCGGGTGGGATCGACGCTGGGGTCGGCGTACCGCACCCGCAGTCCGTTCGCCATGGTCCATCTCGTACGCCGCACGGGTCCCCTTCCCCGTCTGCGACCGCGCTTCGGCCGGGTATCGGGGGAGGACCGGGACGCGACTACCCTTGCCCAGTGACGACGACTCTGGCAGTGCGCGCCGAGGACCTGCGGGTCACCTTCGGCGAGACGCGAGCGCTGGACGGCCTGGATCTTCAGATTCATCCGGGACAGATCCACGCGATCCTCGGCCCCAACGGCGCGGGCAAGACGACCTTCATCCGGGTGGTGACGACCCTTCAGGCACCGACCTCCGGGCGCGCCGAGGTGCTCGGAATCGATGTGACCGCGCATCCGGAGCAGGTGCGCTCGCAGATCGGTGTCGCCGGGCAGTACGCCACGGTCGATGAGTACCTCTCCGGGCGCGAGAACCTGCTGCTCACCGGGACTCTCTACGGGCTGTCGCCGAGTGAGCGCAAGGCGCGCACGGCCGATCTCCTGGAGCGATTCGAGCTCACCGATGCAGCGGACCGGGTCGCGAAGACCTACTCCGGGGGCATGCGGCGCAGGCTTGATCTGGCGGCAGCCCTCATGGGCAATCCGCGCGTGCTCTTCCTCGATGAGCCGACGACAGGGCTCGACGTCCGCACCCGGGGCGTGCTGTGGGAGGAGGTGCGGCAGACCGCCGCGCGCGGGGTGTCGATCGTCTTGACGACGCAGTACCTCGAGGAGGCGGATGCGCTCGCTGATCAGGTGAGCATCATCGATCACGGCCGGCTGGTCGCCGGGGGCACGCCCGCCGAGCTCAAGGCAGCCGTGGGCGAGGAGATCCTCGTCCTCGTGCCGGAAGATGCCGGTCAGCTCGCTGCCATGTGCACCGCCGTGGGCGGTGAGGTCTATCAGGACGCGATCCGGGTCCGCACCGCACGCGACGGGGTGACCTCGACCCTTCTGAAGGCCGCCGAGGTCGGCCGGCTTGCTCAGGTCAACACCAGCACGGCGA
This sequence comes from uncultured Actinomycetes bacterium, assembly GCA_964559285.1. GTDB lineage: Bacteria > Actinomycetota > Actinomycetes > S36-B12 > S36-B12 > CAZLHZ01. Next base: position 5,392 of record CAZLHZ010000112.1, read on the forward strand.
GCCTGGACGACGTCTTCCTCGCCTATACCGGACATGGGACGCAGGAATGAACAAGTTCGCCACCGACACGTGGGCCCTGGCCCGGCGCTCGACGATCCGGGCACTGCGGACCCCGCAGGTCATCGTCTTCACGCTCGTGCAGCCGATCATGTTCGTGCTGCTGTTCCGCTACGTCTTCGGCGGAGCGATCCAGGTGCCGGACGGGTTCAGCTATGTCAACCTGCTCATCCCCGGCATCGTCGTGCAGAACGCCGTCTTCTCGGCTGCTGGCGCCAGCGTCGGCATCGCCGAGGACGCCCGCACCGGGTTCACCGATCGCCTGCGGGTGCTGCCGACCTCGCGGCTGGCACCGCTGAGCGGGCGCGTCCTGTCGGACACGGCCCGAGCCGGCCTCCTCGTCATCATCATCGGCCTTGTGGGCCTGGCGGTCGGCTTCCGGCCGGAGCTCAGCTGGGGGCTGCTCGGGG
>CAZLHZ010000112.1:5868-6726 GCA_964559285.1 uncultured Actinomycetes bacterium
CATCCTCATCGCCTTCGGCTTCGCCTGGATCGCCACCGCGATCGGCATCAGCGCCCGGACTCCCGAGGCAGCGCAGAGCGCGGGCTTCATCTGGATCTTCCCGCTCACCTTCGCCTCGAGCGTCTTCGTCCCGGTGGAGACGATGCCGGGGTGGCTCCAGCCGATCGCCCGGGCGAACCCGGTGACCCAGTTCGCGGACGCCGTGCGCTCGATGGTCCTCGGCGGAGGCGTCAGCAGCGCCCTGTGGTGGTCGCTCGCCTGGGTTGCCGGGCTGACGGTGGTCGGTGCGGCACTGTCGATACGGGCCTGGAACAGGATGTCGCGCGCCTGACGGATCCGAGCCGTCGCCAGCGTGCGGCTCTCGGCTCACGTGTCGGGCAGGTCCGGACCAGCGGGCGTGAAGAGGGTGACGTGGTCACGTGCCTCGCTCACGGCCAGCCTCTGGGAACTGCGTGCCGCACCCTCCCAGCCGCACGAGCAGCGTGGCTGCAGGAACGGACCCCGCGGCACCATCTCGATGACGTGACCGGGGGCCCTCAGCTCCCGTGACCGTGTCGCCATCAGCCCTGCCTTTCGTGAGTCACTGAGCGCGGATCAGGTCACCCGAAACGGCCGGAGATGTAGGCCTCGGTCCGCCTGTCGTGCGGCTGCGTGAACATCCGCCGGGTGGGGCCGAACTCGACAAGGTGGCCGTAGCGCACCCCGGCCTCATCCAGCTCAGCCGTAAAGAAGGCCGTGCGGTCGGAGACGCGCGCGGCCTGCTGCATGTTGTGCGTGACGATGATGATCGTGTAGTCGCGGACCAGCTCCCGCATGAGGTCCTCGATCTTCGCGGTCGCGATCGGATCAAGAGAAGCA
>CAZLHZ010000113.1:0-6688 GCA_964559285.1 uncultured Actinomycetes bacterium
TGACCTTCGGTGTGTCAATGTCCAGTGATGTGCGGGCGACTGATGTTCGTCTGGATGAGCGCGCCCGTCCCTCCTTCACCCTTCACCACCGTGACGAGGCGGTGCCGGTTGCTCTGCAGCTCACAGGTGGCCACATGGTGTCGAACGCCCTTGGTGCGGCAGCTGTCGCGCTGTCGCTCGGCATGCCCATTGCAACCGTTGGAGAGCTTCTCACGACGGCGGACACGCGAAGTCCTTGGCGGATGGAGGTCGCGACGTCACATCAGGGCATTGTCGTCATCAACGATGCCTACAACGCGAACCCGGAGTCGATGGCCGCCGCTCTTCAGGCACTGGCAGCAATGGAGGCGCCCGGTCGACGCTGGGCAATCGTGGGGGAGATGCGCGAACTTGGCCCTGACGCCGATCTGCTGCACGCGCACATCGGCGACCTCGCAGCCCGGCTCAGGTTGGATCGCGTGACCGTTGTCGGGGACCGAGCGCATCCGATTGCTGCGGCACTGAAGGGCTCGGCGGTCCAGTGTGATGTCGCCGAGAATCCAGTTGCAGCTGTCGACATAGTGACCAGGGACGCACGCCAAGGCGACGTCATCCTCGTGAAGGCCTCCCGTGCGGTGGGCTTGGAATCGGTTGCGTCAGCCATCCTTGCGGATCCGCTGACCACCGCGGAAGGGAGCAGGGCGTGAGGCTCGTTGTCATCGCGGGAGTCGTGGCCATCGTCGCATCGCTGACGATGACGCCGCTGCTCATCCGATTCCTTCGCCGTCGCGGCTACGCGCAGGCTATTCGCGTGTCCATTGAGGGGGAGCCCTATCCGGACCACGAGGGCAAGCGCGGTACTCCCTCCATGGGTGGTCTCGCAATCCTCGTGGCCATCGTGCTGGGATACGGAATCACCCACCTCGTGGCGTGGCGGCCGATGTCGCCAGCCGGGCTGCTCGCCATCTTCCTGACCGTCGGGCTGGGTCTTGTTGGTATGGCCGATGACTACCTGAAGATCTTCAAGCAGCGCAGCACCGGGCTTCGGGCTCGGACCGAGCTGGTGGGACAGGCGGTGGTGGCGGTGAGCTTCGCTGTCCTCTCTGTCCAGTTCCCGAATGCGGAGGGGCAGACGCCCGCGTCGATGGCGATCTCGTTTGTCCGAGAGACGTCCATCGTGCTGCCGATGGCCCTGTTCGTGATCTGGGCATGGTTGATCATCACGTCGACGACCAATGGAGTGAATCTGACAGACGGCCTTGATGGACTGGCCACAGGTGCAGCGACGATGACGTTCATCTCCTACGTGTTGATCAGCCTGTGGCAGACATCGCAGAGTTGCCTGTTCAGCGCTGCGGCCACGTGCTACACGACTCCGGACCCGCTCGACCTCGCCATTTTCGCGGCCGCATGCGGGGGGGCGACCTTCGGCTTCCTCTGGTGGAACACCTCACCAGCACGCATCTTCATGGGAGACACGGGCTCACTCGCCCTCGGCGGAGCCATCGCAGCCCTGGGCATCCTGAGCCGGACGGAGTTGCTCATCCCACTTCTTGGTGGCCTCTTCCTCATCATCGTCCTGTCGGTGATCGGCCAGGTCGGGTCGTACAAGCTTCTAGGCCGACGGATGTTCCGGATGGCTCCGCTGCATCATCACTTTGAAATGCTGGGCTGGCCGGAAATCCTGATCGTGGTGCGCTTTTGGATCATTCAGGGACTGTGCATCGCCGTGGGCCTCACCCTCTTCTATGCCGAGTGGGTGGTGGCATGACCGAAGCGGGACTTCGGCGGGACTCGGACTGGTCGGCGGTCAGCGTCACCGTCGCTGGTCTGGGAATCGCTGGATTCGCTGCGGCAGATGCGCTGCTGTCCCTCGGTGCGCGGGTGACCGTTCTCGATGGTGCTGAGGGCGATCGGCAGCGTGAGCGCGCCGGGATCCTGGAGGTTCTCGGAGCAACGGTTCAGCTCGGACCCGATGCCGCTGTCTCCGCCCCCGCGAACTGCGATGTCCTTGTCGTGAGTCCGGGACTGCCACCCTCATCCGACATCATCACCGGTGCCTTGAGCCGTGGCATTCCGGTCTGGGGAGAGCTGGAATTGGCGTGGCGGCTGCGACCGACTCATGACCCGGCGCCCTGGCTGTGTGTCACTGGGACCAATGGCAAGACCACGACGACGCTCATGCTCGAGTCCATGTTGGCCGCAGCCGGAGCGCGGACGGCCTCTGCGGGCAATATCGGTCGGTCGCTGGTGGATGCCGTGATGCAGGACGACCTTGACGTCATTGCCGTGGAGGTAGGGGCACCACAGCTGCCCTTTCTCACCAGCATGGAACCGTTCGCTGCCGTCTGCCTGAACATCGCCCCCGACCACATCGATCACTTCGGCTCCATGGATGCCTACGTCGCCGCGAAGGCCCGAATTTATCGACACACGGTTGTCGCGGCGGTCTACAACGAGCAGGATCCTGTGACCAGGCAACTGGTGGAGGACGCTGATGTCACCGATGGGTGCCGAGCGGTGTCCTTCACGTTGGAGATTCCTCGACCCGGGCAGCTCGGAATTGTGGATGATGTCCTCGTCGATCGAGCATTCGTGCCGAACCCACGCGATGCCGCTCAGGAGCTTGCCGCGATCGATGATGTCCAGCCGTGTGCACCGCACAATGTTGCGAATGCCCTTGCGGCGGCCGCACTGGCACGTGCCTTCGGAGTCGAGGCAGTTGCTGTCCGCGATGGACTGAGGTCCTTCCAGCCTGCCGCTCACCGGATCGCCGACGTGGGGAGCATCAACGGGATCCGATTCGTTGACGACTCCAAGGCGACGAACACGCATGCAGCGCAGACCTCCCTTGCCGCCTACCCCAGCATCATCTGGATTGCGGGCGGCATGGCCAAGGGCCAAGAGTTCGATGACTTGGTGCAGATGCATGCCCACAGGCTTCGGGGAGTGATTCTGCTCGGAGTCGATCGCGGCGCCATCCATGAGGCACTGACGCGCCGGGCTCCGCAGGTGCCGGTGGTGGATGTGGCCACGTCGTCACCTGCTGCGATGGAGGAAATTGTCAGCAGGGCACTGGAACTCGCTGCGCCCGGTGACACTGTGCTCCTTGCTCCGGGTTGTGCCTCGTGGGACATGTTTCGTGACTACGGTCATCGGGGCGACGCTTTTGCCGAGGCCGTGAGAGCGCGTGGAGGCCGGATATGACCGTCATCACCCCGCGTGCTGAGCGCAGGAACCTCCTCGCGCACCCGATGAGCGACTACTACATCGTGCTCGGGGCCACGCTGCTCCTGCTGGGGATCGGACTGGCCATGGTGCTCTCCGCCTCGAGCGTCGAGAGCATCCGCATCTTCGATTCCGCGTTCACCCTGGCGCGCCGACAGGCGATCTTCGCTGGCATCGGCATCGCCGTCATGGTGCTCTCGATCAGGTTCCCGATCCCGTGGTGGCGCCGAGCGGCCATCATCGCGATCCTCGCGGCGATCGCCTGCCTCGTTCTCGTCCTCATCCCGGGCATCGGCGTAGAGGTTGCAGGCCAGCGCAACTGGATCGTCATCATGGATCCGTTCCGCTTCCAGCCGTCGGAAGCAGCGAAGTTCGCCCTCATCCTGTGGGGCGCTCATGTCATCTCGCGCAAGATCGACGCGCAGGGGCCGTGGCGACACATGCTCGTCCCGATCCTGCCGGTCAGTGCTCTCATGGTTCTCCTAGTCGCGCTCGAGGGAGACTTCGGGAACGCCATGATCCTGGCGTTCATCTGTGCAGCCCTGCTGTTTGTGGCTGGTGCTCCGCTGAGAGTGTTCGCCGCCTTGCTCGTGGTGATGGCATCAGCGGGCACAGTGTTGACGCTGATGGAGCCCTACCGCATGGAGCGACTCACCGCCTGGCTCAATCCCTCGGCTGATCGACTCGGTCAGGGCTATCAGCTCACGCAGGGTCTCTATGCCTTTGGCACCGGTGGCCTGTGGGGAGTCGGACTGGGTGCATCCCGCGAGAAGTGGGGCTCGTTGCCGGAGGCACACACGGACTTCATCTTCCCCATCGTGGGCGAGGAACTCGGACTCATCGGCACGCTGTCCGTGCTGCTGCTTCTCGCCGCCATCTGCTTCGCGGCATTCCGGATCTGCATCCGCGGACGGGACCAGTTCTGCCGCATTGCTGCCGGCGGTGTCGGTGCCTGGATCATCATCCAGTCGACGGTCAACATCGGAGCGGTTCTGGGGCTACTGCCCATCACGGGAGTCCCGCTGCCCTTGGTCTCCTACGGCGGCTCCTCGCTCGTGTGGAGCATGATGGGACTCGGGCTTCTCCTGTCGATCGCTCGTCATGAGGCCCGATGATCAGCGTCCTGCTGGCCGGTGGTGGAACGGCCGGACACATCGAGCCGGCCCTCAACGTCGCTGATGCTCTGCGGCGGATTAACCCCGAGGTGCGGATCACCGCCTTGGGGACCGAGCGCGGGCTCGAGGGCGTTCTGGTGCCCCAGCGAGGCTATGACCTTCGGATGATTCCTGCGGTGCCGCTGCCGCGGCGCCCGGGGCGTGACCTGCTCACCGTAGGCCCGCGGGTACGGCGGTCGACGCAGGCTGCGGCCCGGGTCCTCGATGATGTCGCGGCCGACGTCGTGATCGGATTCGGTGGATATGTCGCGCTCCCGGCCTACCTGGCCGCGCGGAAGCGGCGAACCGCTCTGGTCATCCACGAGGCGAATGCTCGAGCTGGCCTGGCAAATCGAGTGGGCGCACGCTTCACCACGCACGTCGCCGAGGCGGTCGCCGGCGCCCTCCCGCGGGCGCAGCGGGTCGGAATGCCTCTGCGCCAGCAGATCGCCACGCTTGATCGTTCTGCTCAGCGCACCGCTGCACGGCGGCACTTCGGCTTTCTCACTGACGGCCCCACCGTCCTGGTCTTCGGTGGATCTCAAGGGGCGGTGCGGATCAATGCCGCACTCGCGGAGGCGCTGCCGACCCTGCTGCCTGCGGGGATTCAGGTTCTCCACATCGTGGGTCCTCGCAACGAGATTCCCGAGGTGGCTCCGGAATCGGCGTACCGACCCGTCGGGTATGTGGATCGGATGGATCTCGCCTATGCCGCGGTTGACCTTGCCGTGTGTCGCGCGGGAGCGATGACGTGTGCCGAACTCACTGCGGTGGGGCTCCCTGCCGTCTACGTTCCACTGCCGATCGGCAATGGCGAGCAGCGGCTGAACGCGTTGCCGATTGTCAATTCCGGGGGAGGGGCTCTCGTGGATGATGCTGTGCTGTCAGGTAGGACACTTGCGGACGTGGTGAGCGGTCTCCTCGCCTCCGCGGAGCGGTTGAGTCAGATGTCCCTTTCCGCTGCCCGGCATGGCGTCCGTGACGCTGACAGCATCCTGGCGGACATGGTCCTCGAGGCTGGAGGAGATCGCCGTGGCTGACATTAAATTGCGTGAGGCTCGCCGTGTGCACGTCATCGGTATCGGTGGAGCTGGGATGTCCGGCATTGCGCGAATCCTGCTGTCTCATGGAGTGACGGTGACGGGTAGCGATGCGAAGGACTCTCGACGTGTCACAGCGCTTCGTGCTCTGGGAGCAGTCATCAATGTCGGTCACGATGCAGCGGCACTGGGTGACGAGCCTGACACGGTGGTCGTGATTTCGACTGCGATTCCGGAATCAAACGTCGAGCTTGCGGCAGCGCGCGCGCGTGGACTGGTGGTGCTGAGCCGGGCGGACGCCCTCGCTTCTGTGATGTCCGGCTATCGCACCGTGGCGGTCGCTGGCACTCACGGCAAGACCACGACCACGTCCATGGTGACGGTGGCGCTGCAGTCCTGCGGTGTGGATCCATCGTTCGCCATCGGCAGCGAGATCCATGAGTCCGGATCGAATGCCCACCTGGGAAGCGGCGATCTGTTTGTCGTCGAGGCGGACGAGAGCGACGGCTCGTTTCTGCGACTGACCCCCGAGGTCGGGATTGTGACGAACATCGAACCTGACCATCTGAATCACTGGGGGACCTTCGAAGCGATCGAACTTGCCTTTGAGGCGTTCACGGCAGACATCTGTGCTCGCGGGGGATTCGTCGTCATCTGCGCTGACGACCCCGGTGCTCAGCGGCTGATCACCATCGCAAGAACCAAGGGGTACGACGTTCGCACGTACGGCCAGGGACCGGACGCTGACTTCCGCCTCGACGGCGCTGCACCGGGAACGCGGGGGTGGACCTTCTCCGTGGTGCATCGCGGAGTCCGACTCGGCAACCTCGAGCTCTCCGTGCCCGGGCTGCACAATGCGCTCAATGCGACGGCAGCCCTCGCTGTCGGCCTTGGTCTGGGATTCCCGATGGAGGAGCTGCGACGCGGGCTGGAGTCGTTCACGGGCACGCGCCGGAGGTTTGAATTCAAGGGCGAGGCCGCGGGAATTCGAGTCTTCGATGACTACGCCCACCATCCCACGGAGATTGAGGCGACCCTTCGAGCAGCTCGAGACGTCGTCGGCACCGGGCGGCTTATCGTGGCATTCCAAGCGCACCACTACTACCGGACCGCCATGTTTGTTCGCGAATTCGGTGAAGCACTGGGTCTTGCCGACGACGTGGTCGTCTTGGAGATCTTTGCGCCGGGAGAGACGCCGATTCCTGGAGCGAGCGGACAGACGATGGCTTCACATGTGCCCTTGGCTGCTGCGCACGTTGTCTTTGAACCCTCGTGGTCGGCGGTTGC
>CAZLHZ010000114.1:0-1708 GCA_964559285.1 uncultured Actinomycetes bacterium
CACTGCAGGGCGGCTGCTACGTCGAGGTTGTGGCGGCGTTGGACCACCCCGCGGCAGAAAAGGCCCCTTTCGGGCGCGCCGTCGCGGCCCGCGCCGAGGACGGTGGCGGGTGGATGGGCTGGGTCGTGGCCGTTGACGATCTGGCGCCGGTCGAGGCCCGCCTCGGCCGCGCGGGGGTCTCCGGGCGACGGATCCGGCCCGACGGCTACGAGCTGCAGTGGCGCCAGCTGGGGGTGCTCAGTCTGCTGGAGGATCCGCAGCTGCCCTTCTTCGTCCAGTGGGATGTCCCCGCTGACCAGCACCCCTCGCGCGGTGCCTCGGGGATCGCCATCAAGCGCATTGAGATCGCGGGTGATTCCGCCGTCATCTGCGCCTGGCTGGGCCAGCCTGCCGCCCACCCTCTCGACGACATCGATGTCGAATGGGTGGAGTCCGACGAGACCGGCATTGCTGCTGTCTCCTTCACAACCCCCCGAGGGATCGTTCGCATCGACTAGCTGTAGTGCCCAGGCAGGTTGTTGAGTCGGCTGATGGGCGGGACCTTGCCGATGGCGCTGTGGGGCCGGTGGTGATTGTAGAAGTGGAGCCAGGCAGGGAGTGCGGCTCGACGGGCTGACTCGCTGTTGTAGTGCCGGCTGAATGCCCATCCGTCGGCCATGGTTCGGTGGAATCGCTCGATCTTGCCGTTGGTTTGCGGCCGGTAGGGGCGGGTCTTCTTCACCCGAATACCCAAGTCCTGGCAGGCACGTTGCCAGGCGTGGGACTTGTAGGCCGAGCCGTTGTCGGAGATCACGCGTTCGACCGTGACACCACGATCAGCGAACCAGGACACCGCTCGCTTGAGCACCCCGATCGCAGTCTGCGCGGTCTCATCGTCGTGGATCTCGGCGTAGGCCACGCGGGAGTGATCATCGATGACCGTATGGACGTAGGCGTGCCGCATGAGCACCGCCCGGCGTGGGCTGCGGTCCTTGCCGGGCGTCGCAACACGGTTCTTGAATCCTCTCTGCCGGCCGACGACGCGCCAGCCGCCCCCGTCGGGGATGTTGCCGAGCTTCTTGACATCGACATGAATCAACGATCCTGGGGTGTCGTGCTCGTAGCGGCGGATCGGCTCACCGGTCTTGACGTCGACATGGGACAACCGGTTCAACCGACACCGCACGAGCACCGCATGCACCGTCGACGCCGGCACCCCGACCCGGCCGGCGATCTGGACCGGACCCAGCCGCTTCTTGATCCGCACGTGCACGATCCGTTTGTCCACCGGCAACGGCGTACGGTTCGGATGGGAGTGCGGCCGGCTCGAGCGATCAGCCATCCCCACCGGGCCGAGCTCGACATATCGACGCGACCACTTCGCCGCCGTCGGATACGACACTCGGAAGAAATCTGCGGCCGCCGACACCGACCAGCCGTCATTGACGACCAACCGAGCAAGCCGAAGCCGTTGGCGCGGCGTCAAAGCCGCGTTAGCGTGCGTCACGAGAACCTCCTGGAACAGAGCGGATGTGGTAGCAGCACCACTCTGCCCGGGAGGTTCTCCTCACATCAGGCGATCCAAATCAAACAACGTCCCTGGGCACTACACCTAGTCGATCTGACGCCGACGTCATCGGTCTTGCAGCTGGGGGTGAATGACTGTGCGCACACCTTGGGGATCCGCGGCGCCTCATCCCCGGCCGTCGTGGACAGAATCCGTGACGGT
>CAZLHZ010000114.1:1718-5995 GCA_964559285.1 uncultured Actinomycetes bacterium
GGAGTGGGTGGATTCCGACGAGACCGGCATCGTGGCGGTGTCGTTCGCCACCCCACGCGGGATCGTTCGCATCGACTAGTGAGGATTTCAGGCGCAATTCTGGCAGGATGCCGGCGTGACTGAATCCCCGCGAGACCCGCATCCGCGTCTCACCCGCGTGTCCACTGTGACATGGCGTGCCTTGGTCATCGTTGCCGGAGTCGTGGTCCTCGCGACGGCTCTCGGGTACGTCGGTCCCGTCGTCATCGCCCTGTTCGCGGCCATGCTCTTCGCGGCGCTGGCGGGTCCTGTGATGCGCCTCTTGCACAAGGTCATGCCGAAGGTGCTGTCGATGATCCTGTCGCTCCTCCTCATCGCCGGTGTCGTGAGCACGATCTTCTACTTCGTCATCGCCTCTGTGATCAGTGAGGGGCCCAAGGTGATCCCCGCCGTCGAGAGCGGCCTGAACGAGATCCAGTCGTGGCTCAAGGAAGGACCGCTGCAACTCAGTGACGACACCATTGCCACGGTCATGAAGGAGATCTCCAACCTTGGCAGCCAGATCGGCAGCGACATCCTCACCACCGCCGGATCAGTGCTTGGCGACGCCGGAACGTTCATCACCGCCGGGTCGGTCTTCATCTTTGGCATCATCTTCTTCCTCATGAGCCCCGATCGGATCTGGGGTTGGGTTCTCGGCTGGCTTCCGGAGACGCCGCGACGACATGTCGACAACGCGGGTCGAATCGCCTGGCAGTCCCTGTCGGGCTACACCAAGGGGATCGTCGTTGTCGCGCTCCTCGACGGCCTTCTTGTCTACATCGGGCTTGCCATCATGCAGGTACCCCTGGCGCCGGTGCTCGCTGCGCTGGTCTTCCTCGGTGCCTTCATTCCCGTCATCGGGGCTCCGGTCGCGACCGCCTTCGCAGCCGTTGTTGCACTGGCCGAACGCGGTCCGTTCATCGCGATCCTCGTCGTTGCTCTCACGGTTGTCGTGGGGTCCTTCGACGGAGACGTGCTGCAGCCGTTGGTGATGGGGCGCGCCGTGAATATTCACCCGCTCGCCATCGTGGTGCTCATCGCGGCCGGGGCGGTCTCCTTCGGAATCATCGGTGCCCTCGTCGCGGTGCCCCTCGGGTCGCGATCCGGACTTCCCGCTGTCCCCGCCGTCGGTGCCGGTCGACCAGACAGCAGCGAGCTAGCCCGCCAGTCCGGCGGCCGCTCAGGTGCGGCTTGCTCTCCGCATCTGCGGGGATTACTCTCCGTTTGTGACGCAGATACGGATCGGCGAAGCGGCGTCAGCCCTTGGGGTCAGTGATGACACCCTTCGTCGATGGATCGAGTCCGGTCGCGTCTCGGCCGAGTTGGATGAGTCGGGGCGATCGGTCATCTCCGGAGACGAGCTTGCCCGTCTCATGCGAGACCACGCGGCGCATGACCCTGCTGCAGAGGCTCCGGTCGTCGCACAGTCGGCGCGCAACCGTTTCGCCGGGATTGTCACGCGGGTGGTCCGCGACACCGTCATGGCTCAGGTCGAGATTCAGGCCGGTCCGTTTCGGGTGGTCTCGCTGATGAGTCGTGAGGCAGCAGACGACCTCGGACTGGAGCCCGGTGTCCGGGCTGTTGCTGCCGTGAAGTCAACCAACGTTGTGATCGAGATTCCGGAGGCCTGAGTGAAGCCCTCTCAGAGGTTGCTGACGGCGTTGAGCGTGGGGGCGATCCTCGCGGGAGCCCTCTCAGGGTGTGGGTCCGCCACCACGTCGACGACGCTTACTGTCTCAGCGGCGTCGTCGCTCACCGGAGGCTTCACGGCTATCGGTCGAGCCTTCGAGAGTGCTCATCCGGGTGTCGTGGTGACCTTCAACTTCGGCGGCAGCAGCGCCCTTGCCGAGCAGATCATCGCGGGTGCTCCGGTCGACGTCTTTGCCGCGGCGAGCGTGGCCACGATGGACACCGCGATTGCCTCGGGTCGGATGGCTGATCCTCGGGTGGTCGCGACAAATTCGATGGCGGTGGCCGTGCCCTCGTCCAATCCGGCTCAGCTCACTCAGCTGTCCGATCTTGGCGCACCCGGCGTCACCGTCGCCGTCTGTCAAGAGTCCGTGCCCTGTGGCAGCGCAGCAAGGACCCTGTTTGACAAAGCAGGCCTCGCGATCACTCCCGTGACCCTGGAACCAGACGTGAAGTCCGTTCTCGCCAAGGTGACTGCCGATGAGGTTGATGCCGGCGTGGTTTATGTCACCGACATTGCTGCGGCAGGCAGTGCCGTCACGGGCATCGCTATCCCGAACGACCTCAATGTCTCCACGACCTACCAGATCGCGCTGGCTCGGGATTCGCAGAATGCCGACCTGTCGCGTGAGTTCATCGACTTTGTTCTGGGTTCGCGGGGGCAGGAGATCCTCCGTGCGGCCGGCTTCGGAGCCCCGTGAGAGGTTCTGCGGCCGCTGGTGCCGTGCCACGCGCTGTCGCCGCCACTGCCGGGCTCGCTGTGGCATTCCTGGCGATCCCCCTCCTCGGGCTCCTAGTAGCGACCCCGTGGGCCCGTCTCCCAGAACTCATCGCGAGCCCGCCCAGTCTCATGGCCCTGCGGCTGTCGCTTGTCACGTCCCTGAGCGCCACGGCCCTGTGTCTGCTGCTCGGCATCCCCTTAGCTCTGGTCCTTGCCCGCCTTGATGGCTGGCGAGGGCGAGCGCTCCGCGTCCTCATCACCCTCCCGCTGGTCTTTCCGCCCGTTGTCGCAGGCATCGCGTTGCTTTCGGCGCTGGGGAGGCGCGGCTTGCTGGGGCGCTGGCTCTACGACACTGCCGGCATTCAGATCCCGTTCTCCACGTTGGGCGTGATCATTGCGGAGGCATTCGTCGCTCTGCCCTTCCTCGTCATCGCGCTCGAAGGGGCTGTTCGAGCGCTTGACCGCCGGGTTGAGGAAGCAGCCCTGTTGCTGGGCGCCCGACGATGGGTCATTCTGCGGCGTGTCACCCTCCCCCTCGTCGCCCCCGCGCTCATCGCCGGAGTCGTCCTGTGCTGGGCCCGTGCGCTCGGAGAATTCGGTGCGACGATCACCTTCGCCGGCAGCTTCCCTGGTGTGACCCAGACCCTGCCGCTTGCCGTCTACGGGCTGCTGGAGACAGACCGAGAGGCTGCCCTCGCCATGAGTGTCCTGCTTCTCGCCGTCTCGGTCGTCATCCTCCTGCTGCTGCGACAGCGGTCAGCCCGGGTGCTCGCATGACGAGCTACCTCGATGCCACAGTGCAGGTCACGCGAGGGTCACTGAGGCTCGATATCGCAATCAGCGTCCCCACGGGACAGACCCTGGCCATCGTCGGCCCCAACGGATCGGGCAAGTCCACCCTGCTGCGAGCCCTGGCCGGTCTCACCCCGATGAACGGCGGACAGATCAAAGTGGACGGGGTCACGATGGATTGGCCGATGGGTGGTGTCCGGGTCCCACCTGAGCGGCGTCGAGTCGGCTTCGTCCATCAGGACTACTTACTCTTCGAACATCTCAACGTTCTCGACAATGTCGCCTTTGGCCCTCGCTGCCAAGGCCTGTCCCGAGCCGCAGCCCACTCTCGAGCACGGCAGGAACTTGAACGCGTTGATCTCATGCACCTGGCTGATCGGCGACCCGTGACCCTGTCGGGTGGTCAGCGCCAGCGAGTCGCTCTCGCTCGTGCTCTCGCCACCGATCCCGCCCTTCTGCTGCTGGACGAACCCCTCTCTGCTTTGGACGCCTCTGTCGCATCTGACCTGCGGGGCGAGCTCAGTCAGCACCTCCGGTCGTTCAGCGGAGCAAGCCTCATCGTGACGCACGATCCACTCGATGCGCTCATGCTGGGAGACCGGATCGCCATCCTTGAGGCCGGGCGCATCATCCAGATCGGGACACCGCAGGAGGTCGCCCGACGCCCAGCAAGTGGCTACATCGCGCAACTTCTCGGCTTGCAGCTCCTGCACGGTTCGGCTGCTGGCGGGCGAGGCGACCTTGACACCGGCGGTGCGCGCCACATCACCGATGCTCAACTCAATGGTGCCGTCGTGCTCTCCATCCGACCTGCAGCCCTGTCGTTCCATCGAGCAAGACCCGAAGGAAGTGCCCGCAATGTGTGGTCCGCACGGGTGACGTCGATCGTGCAGTTGGGTGACCGGGTTCGGGTGAGTGTGGATGGCACGCCGTCCCTCGCCGGTGACGTCACCCCGGCTGCGGTGGCCGAGCTCCGACTCGCTCCCGGGGACGACGTGTGGGTCAGTCTCAAGGCCACCGAAATCGATGCGTTCCCTTCACCTGCTTCGGACGC
>CAZLHZ010000114.1:6005-6647 GCA_964559285.1 uncultured Actinomycetes bacterium
ACGACAGGCAATCGAAACTGGGCTGAGACGATGGTTAACGCAACGGCACGGACTTGCCGGGGTTCAGGATTCCGCGCGGATCGAACGCATTCTTGACCACCGAGTGCAGATCCATGGCGACCGCGTCAAGCTCCTGACCCAGAGCCCGTCGCTTGAGCAGCCCCACGCCATGCTCCCCCGTCACCGTGCCCCCCAGTCGCAGGGCAAGGTCGAGAATCTCGTTGAAGGCAGTCATGGCCCTCGCGGCAGCCGCGGCGTCGCCACGCGGTGTCACGATGGTCGGGTGCAGGTTCCCATCCCCGGCGTGTCCAAAGGTGCCGATCATGACCTCCTGTCGTGCCGCGATCTCCTCGATCCCGGCCACAGCCTCCGCGAGGCGAGTCCGTGGTACGGCCATGTCATCCAGCAGCCAATCTCCCCGGGCCTCAAGCGCTGGGATCACCATCCGCCGGGCGCCGAGGAGCAGATCGGCCTGCTCCGGGTCCTCTGATCGATAGCTCTCGCGGGCACCCGCCCGATCGCACTCATCGACGATCCGCTGCGCCTCTTCGCCTGCTGATGATCCCGGCAGATCAGATTGGGCCACGAGCATCGCCGCGCATGATGAGTCCAAGCCCATCGGCCGCCACTCCTCGACTGCCA
>CAZLHZ010000115.1:0-1289 GCA_964559285.1 uncultured Actinomycetes bacterium
ACTGCTGTTGCCGGTCAGGTGCGCGCCACCGCAGGCAAGCCGTGCGGGGTGGGAACGTACGGATTGTCAAAGGCGTGCACCGCGGTCTCCACCCCCGGCCGATCCGGGCGTGCCGACTCGCCCGTTGCTGCCGACAACACGCTCGGCGGGGACAGGGACGATGACGGCATCCCCAACGCCTTCGACGTCAACGACGACGGGGACGCCAAGATCGATTCAGCCGATTCAACAACCCCGATCCCCGCGATCGTTCCTGAGCTCGCCTCCGGCACCCTGTGCGCGCCGATTGAGTTCCGGATCTTCACCAACTTCAAGGCCACCCAACCGCGCTTCGCCGGGACACTCAACTACTACGGCCCCGGCGCCTTCGAGGCAACGAAGGACCGCTCCGCGAATGCGATTGAAGGCACCATGTCGATGGTCTTCAATCACATCACGCAGGTCTGCGGGTCCAATGTCGTGAAGACCGAGCTCAAGGGTGTTGGTGTGCCCTACGCGCCATCCGACTACACCGTGCTGGGCGCCGTATGCAACACCGGTGACTATCAGTGGCTCATCGGGCAGGGTCGGATGTGCGGTCCGGGAAACTTCGTGGACAGCTACGAGTTTGCAGCACCTTACGACTTCACGGCCACAACGATGCCCTCCGGTCAGGACACGTTCATGATGCGGCTGACGACGGCTGAAGGCAAGCAGTTCGAGTTCACCTCGAGCGCTGGCTTTGTCTTCGTCACTCACCCGATGCTTGTGGCCTACAGCATCAACTCGGGCGAGTTCACGAATGTCGACTACTCGCAAACCGCCGCAAGCCCCGACGGTGTCGGCCTCGAGGCCGACCCGGCCATCAGCATCGGTGCGGATGATGTCCTGTCGCTCAGGTTCTATCGTCCTCAACGACTTCGGATCGATGGGGAGGTCTCGGCCTCGGACTACGTCGACCTCGGGGGCTTCCGCTACTCCTTCGATGTGCCCAATCTCGCCGGAGTGCGGTGCGACGCGCAATCGGTCACCGACACCACCATGCCAACGGACACCGCGACAGTGAGCGATCCAGCGGATGCCCCAACCCTCATGCTCGAGGTCAACCTCGGCGACTGCGTGAGGGCAAGTGGCGCGACGTGGACGTCAGGGGCGGGTGACATGGACGTCATGGTTCAGCCGCAGGGACCGGGCGGGAACTCCGCCCAGAAGATCCGGATCACCCGGCTCAACTAGACATCGTGCTCACTCGGCACCCGTGCTCACTGCTCCGTCCGTCCGACCCGGCGGGAGCAGTGAGCGAGACCGGC
>CAZLHZ010000115.1:1299-1854 GCA_964559285.1 uncultured Actinomycetes bacterium
CTGATGCCCACCGAAGGGATCGATCATGCTGGGAGCACGACGTCTCGCGGTTGCCCTCGCCCTACTAGTCCTGGCAGCGGGCCTGCCCTCCGTCACGGCCCCCGCGTCGGCGCTCCCCGGAGGCGCCGCGCCTGTGACACGCGAGCCGATCCTGCCGCGAGGTGATGTGCCCGCAGGCGCTCGCACCACTCCCTGGTCCATGCGGGACGCCTCCGTGCGCGTCGTGCGTGGTGATGGCCGCCGCGATGACCTCGTCGAGGTGCGTGGGCGGGTGAAATCGCGCGTGGGCGCCCGAAGCATTCGCGCACTGCTCGATCGCGGTGCTGTTGTCACTGTCTCCGCGCGCGATGGCGTGAAGGGGCGGGGCGAGTTCCGACGGTTGGTCGCCGTCCCGCTCCCTGAGTGCCGTCGGTTGGGGACCACGCCCGATGTCATCCGATGCGTCGGACTGGGTGGATCGACGCTGCGCGTGGTGCTTGCAGCCCATGGTGAGACTCGCGTGCGGGCCTCCCTGACCAGCCTGCGGCTGCGCCACCCCCGCCTCGATGCCGCATC
>CAZLHZ010000115.1:1864-2703 GCA_964559285.1 uncultured Actinomycetes bacterium
TGGCTACCACGCTCTGGGCGGCATCCCCGCGGTCCTGCACCATTGATCGCGGACCACGGAAGGTCACCGCCGAGTGTCGGGGGCGCAACATCGCTCGACTGCCCAGACTGTGGCCGAGCGGCCCCATCAGCAGAACGCTGCTCCAGAAGAGCCTCAGCTCAACAATGAGTCGCCGCGGCCTCGGGGCAGGGGACGGGTGTGGCTCTGCCTACTCCTCCACCGCTGAAGGCTTTGACATTGCGTCGGGCTTCCTCAGCATGATCCCCGTCGCCGGGTCCGTGCTCGGGCCTGTGGCGATGGAGGGTGGGATCTACTACGGATACATGGGCAACCAGGCCGGTGATGCGTGCCTCACGGCGGAATTCGCGCTCATCAATCAGCAGTTGGCGGATCAGCAGGCCGAGATCGAGAGCCTGCAGGACGACTTTGAGCTGAGCGAGAATCAGTTCTACCAAGGTGAGCTCAGCAGTGCGGCAGACACAACGACGGTAGCGGCCAGCATCTACCTCGAGGCCCTGCAGACCATCTCGCCCACCGATGGTGCCCTCGGACTCTTCGGTCAGTTCATGGAGCAAACCGGCTTCTGGACGCTCGGTCTCCAGCCGGTCGTCGGATCCTCGGTCGAGGCATCCGCATCGAACCCGCTGATCTTTGAGGCGGCAATGGGCATCGCCAGCGATTCGAGTTCATTCGTCCTCAACCTCAATGACCTGGCGGGTTCACTCGTGGACGTCGAGAACTGCCCCACAGGCGGGTGTGCCACCGCCGTGCAGTCCAGTCCGACTTCGGCGCTGCTGCGCATGTGGCCGGAGGGCATCGACCTCGACCCGAGCGCGAGC
>CAZLHZ010000115.1:2713-6617 GCA_964559285.1 uncultured Actinomycetes bacterium
ACTCTCTATGACCAGTACAACAACTCAATCGTGGCGGACTACACCCAGTCGTTAAACTCTTTGCAGCAGGCCTATCAGATGGAGTACCTCATCAATCAGCTCAACTACTTCCACGGCACTGAGGTCTGCGCCGGGTCCACCTCGCTGTGCGAGCAGATCGAGTCGTTGGGTGCGATCCCGGGCACCTACTACGACTACAACTCCCAATCGGCCACTGCCACCGCCGCCCAGCGGGCGGCGGTCTACAACGCCGCACAGCAGGCGCTCGCGGCAACCTACGGCGCTCGAGTCAACATGCTCTATACCAACGCGCTCAACTACATCACCAGTGATGTGCCGATCACGCCACAGTCCTACCCGACCACCGCTGTCTCCGTCACGGTCAAGGGACGCACGATCGTCGATCCGAATCCCATCTCCTACGGAACCCAGGTCGGGGCCGCCCTGTCGTCCGTGCCCTTCGGTCCCGCACAGACCCCGATGCAGCAGCTGCCCGACGTCCTGCTTCCTCTGCCGCAGTCCACGGGCCAGACCTCCATCGGCTCGAGTTGGACAACCCGTGCCGTGCTCTACCAGTTTGCCGGGCTCAGGGATGTCAACACCTGCGCCACGACACTGTGGACCTTGAATCAGACGACAGGTGGTACCGAGACTCCCCAGGAAGCCTTCAGCGAGCCGGGTTCCTGTCCGGCGGTTCTGCTCGCCGGCGGAGAGCCGCTGAATCAGGGCTACTACGACGGGGACCGGCTGCAGCCCTACACAAACCTTCCAGTGACCGGGACAGCACCGACGATGAGCCTCAGCGGAGTGATGCAGGTCAACCTGCGCCTCTGCAGTCCGACCGCCCCGAATCTCACGTGGTATCTCCCCAAGGCGGCCGCGATCGGCAACGCCGCCGGCCTCGTCGCAGGGACGTGGTATCTCTCATGCGGGCAGTGGGCCACTGTCGCCCCCGACTCGTGCTTCCCAGGCGCCCACTGTCCAGTGTCGTGGTCGGATGTCGCCCCGGCACCCTTCTCCTTCATCGCCTCGCAGTACTACCAGACAGGGGCGTCCTACCCCACTGTGCCTCCGGGCGAGGAACCGATTGCCTCCTCAGTCAACGTCAACACGATCTCGTATGACAATCAGAAGTGGCAGGCAGCAGTTCAATACCTCGGCGTCAACAGCATCGCCGGATCGCTCGGGGCCTGCTACACCGGAGGCCAGACGGCATGTGACACCAGTGAGCTCGTGGCGTACTTCCCGTCTGTCACCAGCACCTCCTCGTCGTGGAAATACGTCACGTGGGGCCTCGGGGTCACCAACAGGGCGGGGGGATCAAGCTTCACCATCCCGGTCCAGATGGCGTACTACCGGCAGAGCAGTCCGATGACGATGACTTTCCAGCCTCGACAGGATGCGCAGATGGAGGTCGATGGCTTTGAGTGCGTGGGAGCCACCTGCACTGTGGCTGACGGAGGCATGTGGACCTTCCAACTCGCTGTCGCTGGATACCAGTCCTACGAGGACGGTTGGACGATCATGAGCGTCGTTCCGGCCAGCTAGGTCCTACCGTCACGGTCCCGTGAAGACCTGCGTCACCAGAGGCACACCGGGTCGGTAGGCCAGATGCGCATGAGTCGGTGCATCAAGCACGAGCAGGTCCGCACGCGCGCCCATACGCAGCCAGCCGATGTCCTCGCGCCGCAGTGCCTGGGCCCCGCCGCGGGTCGCCGCGATCACAGCCTCGGCCGGTGTCATGCCCATCTCGCGCACGGCCAGCGCGATGCAGAACGGCATGGAAGTGGTGTAAGACGACCCCGGGTTGCAGTCACTGGCGATCGCCACCGTCACCCCCGCATCAACGAGCCGTCGCGCATCGGGATAGGGCGAGCGGGTCGAGAACTCTGCACCGGGCACCAGCGTGGCCACGGTCGCTGAACCCGCGAGTGCCTCGACATCGGCATCACTGAGATAGGTGCAGTGATCGACCGAAGCCGCACCGAGCTCCACACCCAGTCGCACACCCTCGCCCATCGTCAGCTGATTGGCATGCAGTCGCACTCCGAGTCCACGCGATGCCCCCGCGGTCAGAATCTGCCGAGCCTGATCGACATCGAATGCCCCGCGATCACAGAAGACGTCGATCCACCGGGCAAGGGGTGCGCACGCCTCGAGCATCTCCCCGCACACGAGCGCCACATACCCATCGGGATCGTGTGCCCACTCCTGGGGGATGACATGGGCGCCGAGGTACGTCGTCTCCGGAGTCACTGTGCGCGCCGCCGCCAGCGACCGGGACTCATCGTGAACCGTGAGACCGTAGCCGCTCTTCGCCTCGATCGTCGTCGTGCCCTGGCGTCGGGCCTCCTGCCCGAGCCGGTTCACATTGGCGGCAAGGTCAGCGTCACTGGCGGCCCGGGTCGCCGCGACCGTCGTGCGGATGCCTCCCGCGGAATAGGCCACCCCCTGCATCCGGGCGGTGAACTCGGCGACCCGATCACCCGCAAAGACAGGGTGCGCATGACTGTCCACAAATCCCGGCAGCACCGCGGCACCACCACAGTCATGGTGGACATCGACCGCGGGCATGTCCGTCGTCGATCCGATCCACGTGATGACGCCATCCACCGCGACCACAGCCGCATCGTGGCGCAGCCCAAGCGGTCCGTCACCGAGTTGCGGATCACAGGTCACGAGCTCGCCGATGCCACTCCATCCGATCGCCGTCATGCTCGCTCCCCACGCGCAACCGCAATGGAGGCCCGTAGTTCATGTGCCACGTCAATGCGCACATGCCGCCCGTCCTCAACAATGACACGGCCATCAACGACGGTCGTGCGCACATCAGCCGCGGCACCGGCGTACACCACCGACTCCAGCAGCGATGCATCGGTCGCACCCGCAAGCCGCACCGAGTCAACGCCCACCTCGATGAAGTCCGCGGGTGCGCCAACTGCCAGTCCCTGCGCGGGCCAGCCCAAAGCCGCCATGCCGTGACCGGTGGCCATCCGCAGCAGCGCGGCCGTAGTGAAGGTGCCGCGCCCTCCTGTGGCAAGCCGCTCATCGAGTTCCACCGCGCGCATCTCCTCGATGAGGTCGATGACCGCCTGGCTGTCACTACCCAGGCTGAGCGGCACACCGGCTGACGTGAGCGCTGATGCCGGTCCGATGCCGTCGGCGAGATCGCGTTCCGTGGTCGGGCAGAAGCACACCCCGGATCCGGCACCGGCCAGCAGGGAGATATCCGCCTCGTCGACATGGGTCGCATGCACCGCGGTGAAGTCTGGTCCCAGGATTCCGGCATCGCGCAGCAGCGTGGTCGGCGTTCGCTGATGGTGAGTGCGACAGTCACCGTTCTCACGGGGCTGCTCGGACACATGCGCATGCAGCGGCGCATGACGCTGCATCGCGACAGCACCCGCCTCACTGAGTGCATCGAACGGCACCGCACGCACGGAATGCACTGCGAGACCATGATGCACGACGGGGCTGTCCTTGAGTTCCGCTGTGCGCTGTGCCCACGCCTCCACTGATCCATCACTGAAGCGCTGCTGCACTTCGTTGAGGGGCTGCCCGAAGCCACCGGTGAGATAGAGCGTGTCGAGCAGGGTCATCCGGAGCCCGGCCTCCTGCGCGGCGGTGACGAGCGCGGTGGAGAACGCATGGGGATCGGCGTACGCCGTGCCCTGCGGTCCATGATGCAGATAGTGGAACTCGCCCACGGTCGTGACTCCCGCACGTGCCATCTCCGCGAAGGTCGCCCTTGCCAGTGCGAGATAGGAGTCCGGGTCAAGACGTGCAGCGACGGCGTAGGCATCATCACGCCAGGTCCAGAAATCACCGCGGCCGCGCTGCACATGTCCGCGCAGGGCGCGATGGAAGGCATGCGAGTGCGCGTTGACCAGCCCTGGCAGGACGA
>CAZLHZ010000116.1:0-6530 GCA_964559285.1 uncultured Actinomycetes bacterium
TCGTACGCATCGACACTCCGGGTGAGGCTGACTACTACCGACACGGCGGCATCCTGCAGTACGTCCTGCGGTCCCTGCTCTAGGGCGCCATGGCAGGCCAGGCCGTTCCCGCTGGGTGGCCGCGGGACCTTCCGCCCCCCAGCCATGCCGACTTCGAGCGGCGGGCCGTGGGGTGGCTGCTGGACGTCGGTCCGGTTGATGTCCGCGCCCATGACGCGCTGCGCGCCTGGCCGCCCGCCCTGGGGCACCTCGTCGTGCGGCATCTGGAGTCGACGACGGCGGGCCTGCGCTCGGCGTACGCCGACTGCCGGCGCACCCTCACTGGGACCCTCTCGCCCGAGGGGCTTGCCGATGTGCTGGCCGCCCTCGAGTCGCTCGGGGCGGCCGCGGCGGCGCGGGAGCGGGAGGCCCGGCTCGTGGTGGACGCCCTCAACGGGCGCCGCTGGACGGCGCGACTGTGACATGTCCGTCGTAGATCCGCGGATGCGTCCGCTGCCCGGCCGCCTAGACTGAAGGCCCCTGTGAGCGAGAGGAGTGCCGCGTGGGTCTGCTCGAGACAATCGACAACCCCGCGAGCCTGAAGGGCGTCGACCCGGCGCTGCTGCCGGTCCTCGCGGAGGAGATCCGGGCGTTCCTCGTTGATCGGGTGTCCAAGACCGGCGGGCACCTTGGGCCCAACCTCGGGGTCGTGGAACTGAGCATCGCCCTGCATCGGGTCTTCGACAGCCCGACTGACGCGATCCTGTGGCATACCGGGCACCAGTCCTACGTCCACAAGATCCTCACCGGTCGCGCGGCCGGTTTTGATCGGTTGCGCAAGCGTGACGGCCTGTCGGGCTACCCGAGTCGGTCTGAAAGCCCCCATGACCTCATCGAGAACTCGCATGCCTCCACGGCGCTGTCCTACGCCGATGGTCTGGCGAAGGCGTGGGCGCTCACGGGGGAGGGCGGGCACCGTCACGTCGTGGCGATCGTCGGAGATGGTGCGCTCACGGGTGGCATGGCCTGGGAGGCCCTCAACAACATTGCAGCCTCGGATCGCCAGGTCATCATCGTCGTCAACGACAACGAGCGGTCCTACTCACCCACCATCGGTGGACTTGCCCATCATTTGTCAACCCTGCGCACCACCGGTGGCTACGAGCGCTTCCTGCAGTGGGGCAAGCGTGTCCTGGAACGCACCCCGGTTGTGGGGCGGCCGGCGTTCTTCGCCCTGCACGGGATGAAGAAGGGCGTCAAGGACCTTGTTGCGCCTCAGGGCATGTTCGAGGACCTCGGCCTGAAGTACATCGGCCCGGTCGATGGCCACGACACGATCGAGGTCGAGCACGCCCTGCGGCGAGCGAAGGGCTTCCCCGGGCCGGTCATCGTCCACTGCATCACGCAGAAGGGTCGCGGCTATCGCCCGGCGGAGGAGGACGAGGCGGATCGATTCCACGGAGTCGGTGTCATCGACCCGGACACGGGGCGCCCGATCACCGCGAGTGGTCCGACGTGGACCGGCGTGTTCGCCGACGAACTCGTCCGTATCGGCCGGGAGCGCCGAGACATCGTTGCCATCACCGCTGCGATGCTCGGACCGACCGGGCTCGAGCGTTTTTCACGCGCGTTCCCCGATCGCACCTTCGATGTCGGCATCGCCGAGCAGCATGCGGTCACCAGCGCTGCCGGTCTGGCACTGGGCGGGATGCATCCGGTCGTCGCGCTCTATGCCACGTTTCTCAATCGCGCCTTCGATCAGGTGCTCATGGACTGTGCACTGCATCGCGCCGGGGTCACCTTCGTCCTCGATCGCGCGGGAGTGACGGGTGATGACGGGGCGAGCCACAACGGGGTGTGGGACATGGCGATGCTGCAGATCGTCCCGGGACTGCGGCTGGCGGCTCCACGTGATGCGGCCACACTGCGGCAGTCCCTGTCGGAGGCGCTCGCGGTGAGCGATGGCCCGACCGTGGTCCGCTTCCCCAAGGGTGCACTGGGTGCCGACATCCCGGCCGTCAGCTCGATCGAGGGCATCGACATCCTGCGCGGTGGGGCGGCAGCCGACGTCCTCATCGTCTCCGTCGGCGGACTGGCGCCCATGAGCCTGGAGGTCGCGGAGCGGCTCGAGGCGCAGGGCATTGACGTCAGCGTCGTCGACCCCCGCTGGGTGCTTCCCGTCCCGGGAGCCCTGGTGTCCATGGCCCGCGCCCACCGACTCGTCGTTGTCATCGAGGACGGGCTTGTGGTCGGGGGTGTGGGGGATGGTGTGGCTCGGGCGCTGCGCTCTGCAGGCGTCGACATGCCGGTGCGGTGCTTTGGGATGCCGCAGGTGTTCCCCGATCACGGCAGTCGGGCTGAGGTTCTGGTCGGTGGGGGACTGACCTCTCAGGACATCTCGCGTGCCGTGGTCGAGTGCGTCGCGGGCCTCGGAGCGTCAACCGATCTGCAGACGACGAACCCCACGCAGGCCTGACGCCTGCGTCAAGTGCCCGGTGCGCGAGCCGGCAGTGCAGTAGGGTCCGGCGCATGGCTGATGCGACCGATGCCCCGATGCCCGAGTCCGCCCCTGCGCCCAGCGTGACGAGTGCGCCCCTTCCCCCGGCAGCACCCGCTGCGGCTCCAGCCACTGCGCCAACCCCCGCCTCGCGCGTTCCGTCAACAGGGATGCCCGGGGTGACGCCCGCGGCCTCCGCGGCCGCGACCGAGCCCCGGCCCGCCCCTCGAGTCCTCGCCGACGTGGTGTCGCGCGCCTGGCTCGGCAACGTCGCCCTCATCCTCTTGGGCACCGGCGTCATCGCAGGCTGCGCTCAGGTCTCCGAGATGACCGACTCGGGCATCCCCAACTCCCTGCAGCCGTTCGCCGTGCTCCTTGTGGCCGCGATGCTCGGGCCGTGGCGGTCGCTGTGCTCCGGTGTCATCTATGCCGCTGCCGGGATCCTCGGCGTGCCGTGGTTCCCCGGGGCGACCTCCGGGATGCCCGACCTGACCCGCGGCTATCTCATCGGATTCCTCATCGCGTTCATCGTCGTCGGTGCGATGTGGCGCGGTGGTCGAATTCGCGGCGTCATCGGGATGTACATCGGCCTCATCATCATCTACGCGGCGGGTGTGGCCTGGCTGATGTACGCCGTGCCCATGACCATCACGCGCGCGCTGGCCGTGGGCGTCACGCCCTTTGTGGTGGGCGATGTCTTCGAGGCCGCTGCCGCAGCAGGGGTGGTGCTCTTCTTCTGGCTCCTCGTGGACCACCGCCGTGCGAGCCGGGCCGCGCGCTGACCTCGCAGCTCCGGCGTACCAGCCCTTGATCAGGGGAGGCTGGCCACGCCCGGGGGCAGGAAACGTGAGCCCGTGACGCGCTCGCTGGTGCCGGTGCGATCGAGGTAGGGCGTGATCCCGCCGAGGTGGAAGGGCCAGCCCGCGCCGAGGATCATGCACAGGTCGATGTCCTGGGGTGCGCTCACGACGCCCTCGTCGAGCATGAGGCGGACCTCCTCGGCCATGGCGTCGAGTGCGCGCTGGCGCACCTGATCGGCCGTCGACGGATTGCTGCCCTGCACGAGGAGCGCCGCGACCTCTGGGTCGACCTCCTGCCGGCCTGACGTCCACGACCAGATTCCGGGCTTGCCCGCCGCCACGATGCGGCGCAGGTTCTCGGAGACATGGAAGCGGCCCGGATAGGCGGCCGCCATGGTCTCCGACACGTGGAGGGCGACCGCCGGGCCGACGAGCTGGAGCAGGACGAAGGGGGACATCGGCAGTCCGAGGGGCTCCAACGCCCGGTCGGCGACCTCGACGGGCGTGCCCTCATCGAGTGCGGCCGTGACCTCACCGAGGAAGCGTGTGAGGAGGCGGTTGACGACGAACGCCGGGCGATCGGACGCCAGGACACACGACTTCTTCAGTTCGCGACCGACGCTGAACGCCGTGGCCAGGGTCGCATCATCGGTGGCCGAGCCTCGAGCGATCTCCAGCAGCGGCATGATCGCGACGGGATTGAAGAAGTGGAAGCCGACGACGCGTTCGGGATGTGCCAGGCCCTCGGCCATCGCGCTCACCGACAGGGACGAGGTGTTGGTCGCCAGAATCGCCTCAGGTCCCACCACCTGCTCGAGATTGGCAAAGACGGTGCGCTTGACCGCAAGATCCTCAAACACCGCCTCGATGATGAAGTCGGCGTCTGCGAAGGCAGTCAGGGACACCGATCCGGTGACGAGGGCACGCAGGCGATTGGCTCGATCCGCCGTCAGCTTGCCCTTCGCCTGCAGCGTGTCGATCTCACCGTGCACGCGTGCGACCCCGCGATCGAGCCGCTCCTGATCAAGGTCGGTCATGACGACCGGCACCTGAAGCCGCTGGGCGAGCAGGAGGGCCAATTGCGAGGCCATGAGTCCGGCACCCACGACCCCGGCCTTCGTCACCGGTCGCGCGAGGGAGCGATCGGGCACTCCGACCGGCCGCTTGGCTCGTCGCTGCACGAGGTCGAAGGAGTAGAGCCCGGCACGCAGCGGGTCACTCATGATGAGGTCGGCGAGCGCCTCATCCTCCGCTGCGAAGGCCTCATCGCGGGTCGCCGTGGCCGCGGCGTCGACAAGGTCGAGGGCGCGGTACGGGGCGGCAGCGGCCCCGTGCAGTCGGGCGTCGAGGGCGTTTCGGGCGGCAGCGACC
The DNA here is from genome assembly GCA_964559285.1 of uncultured Actinomycetes bacterium. GTDB lineage: Bacteria > Actinomycetota > Actinomycetes > S36-B12 > S36-B12 > CAZLHZ01. The sequence goes on from CAZLHZ010000116.1 coordinate 4,648, forward strand.
GTGTCATGCCACGCCTGCCCGCGGTCGATCTGCGCACGGGTGACCGTGATCGTTCCCTTGAGGACATCGGCCACCCAGTCCATCGACCGGGTGATGAAGTCCGCCGGCTCGAGCAGGACATCAGCGATCCCGAGCCGGAATGCCTCCGCGGGCTTGAGCTGCCGGTTCTGGGAGAGGGCGTTGTCGACCATGACCGACAGCGCGGGTCCCGGGCCGATGAGGGTCGACAGCAGATAGCAGCCACCCCATCCGGGGATGATCCCGAGGAAGACCTCCGGCAGGGAGAGCGCCGCCGCCCCCGTCGACAGGGTCCGGTACGTGCAGTGAAGGGCAACCTCGAGGCCGCCGCCCATCGCCGCACCGTTGATGAGGGCGACACTGGGGATGCCGAGTTCGCCGAGACGCCGGAAGGCCGCATGCCCCGCGCGCGCGATCTCGAGTGCATCGGCGCGTGAGCGCACCAGCGGCACACCGGTGAGGTCCGCACCGACGGCGAAGATGAACGGCTTGCCGGTGACGAGGACGGCGGCAAGGCCTGCGACCGACTGAACGTCATCAAGGGCTGCATCCAGTGATCGCAGACCCTGAGGACCGAACGTCGTCGGCTTCGTGTGGTCCAGTCCGTTGTCGAGCGTGATGAGGGCGGCGCGACCCGCCCCCTTCGGCAGGTCGACGTAGCGCACATGCGCGGTCGTCACGACCTCGGCGTAGTCAGGGGAGTTCTCGCTCTCCAGTGCCGTGCTCATGCCGCTGCCTCCGACTCGTCGATGCGCTCCCAGATGACCGTGCCGCCCATGCCCAGGCCGATGCACATCGTCGTCAGGCCGTAGCGCGCCGTGGGCGACTGGGCGAAGTCTCGGGCGAGGTAGGTCATGAGTCGGATGCCGCTGCTGGCGAGGGGATGGCCGACCGCGATGGCACCGCCCATCGGATTGACCCGTGGATCGTCGTCGGCGATCCCGAAGTGATCGAGGAAGGCCAGCACCTGCACGGCGAACGCCTCGTTGACCTCGAACACGTCAATGTCGGAGATGCTCAATCCCGCCAGTCGAAGGGCCCGCTCTGTCGCGGGAATCGGACCGACACCCATGACCTCGGGGTCGACCCCGGCGAAGGCATAGGAGACCAAGCGCATCCGTTGGCGCAGACCGAGTTCGACGGCGACCTCCTCGGCCGCGAGGATCGCGCCCGTCGCGCCGTCGTTGAGTCCGGCGCTATTGCCGGCCGTCACCCGACCATGGCTGCGGAACGGGGTCTTCAGCCCGCCCAGCGCGGCCACGGTCGTCCCGGGTCGCGGCGGCTCATCGGCCGTCATGACACCCCAGCCGGCCTCCACGCTCCGTGTCGCCACCGGCACCAGGTCGGGCTGGATGAGATGCGCGGCGTACGCCGATGCCGTGCGCTCCTGTGACCGGGCCGCGAATGCATCCGCACGCGCACGGGTGAGAGCGGGGAACCGATCGTGCAGGTTCTCGGCCGTCTTGCCCATGAGCAGGGCCTCGGGGTCCACGAGTCGCTCCGCGAGGAAGCGGGGATTCGGATCGACCCCTTCACCCATCGGGTGGCGGCCCATGTGCTCGACGCCGGCGGCGATGGCCACGTCGTAGGCCCCGACCATGATCCCGGAGGAAACGGTGGTGACCGCGGTCATCGCACCGGCGCACATTCGGTCGATGGAGAAGCCCGGGACCGAACGCGGCAGCCCGGCGAGGATCGAGGCGGAGCGGCCGAGGGTCAGCCCCTGGTCGCCTATTTGGGTCGTCGCCGCGATGGCGACCTCGTCGACCCGATCGGCCGGCAGGCTGGGGTTGCGGGCGAGAAGGTGTCGGATGACGGCGACGACGAGGTCGTCGGCGCGGGTCTGCGCGTAGGCGCTGCCCGCC
>CAZLHZ010000117.1:0-4445 GCA_964559285.1 uncultured Actinomycetes bacterium
CCGCGCGGTCAACCTCATCGATGAGCAGCACAGCCGGCATTGGCCCGGGATGCTCGACCGCCTGCAGCAGCGGCCGCTCGATGAGGTAGTCACGGCTGAAGAGGTCGGCCTCGCCGATGGTGGCACCCGATGCCTCGGCCACGCGGATGCCGAGGAGCTGCCGGGGATAGTTCCACTCGTACATCGCCTCAGCTGCGTCGATGCCCTCGTAGCACTGAAGACGGAACATCGGCGTGCCGAGAATCTCCGCGAGCGCCTTGGCGGCCTGGGTCTTGCCGACACCGGCCTCCCCCTCAAGCAGCAGAGGCTGCGGCAGGCGCAGGGCGCAGAAGAGTGCGGTCGCGAGCCCCTCGTCGCTGATGTAGCCGATCCGGTCGAGGCGCTCGGTGAGAGCACGGATGCTCGGGATCGCAGTGGCGAGAGACTCTGACGACTCAGCCATCACTCCGCCACATCCCCTCGTGTGCCTCCGGTCGACCTCCGTGTCACCGCGATGCGACGACCCACCAGATGATGCCAGCGACCACGAGGACGCCGAGGGCAATCGGCAGCACCCGCTTGAGGACGGGAACAACCGCCACGCTGCCGAGGTCGAGCGCCTCGGCCGGCCTCGCGGGGGCGGCCACCACCGGGGTGACAGGTGAGGACGACGCACCCTCGCCCTGGGCAGCGGCCTGGCCAGCGGCACCCGCGGCCGACGCCTGCGCCATGAGGGCGCCGAGGTTGGTGGCGAACTGACCGACGAGGCGGCTGGCCACATCCTGCATGACACCGCGGCCGAACTGGGCGGGCTTGCCGGTGATCGCCAGATCGGTCGTGACATCGACGCGCGTCGTCGTGGGACCCTCCGCGTGCAGGGCGGTCGTGATGAGGGCCTTGGCCGTGCCCGCTCCTCTGGTCTCCTTGCCGACGCCCTCGATGACGGCCACCTTCGCGACGTCGTCCTTCGACAGGAAGGTCGCCACACCGCTGTAGGTCATCTGGACCGGGCCGAGCTTGACCTTGACGCCCCCGGTGAAGGTGTCCCCGGTCGCCGACTCGAGGGTCGCCCCCGGCATGCACGGGGCGACGGTCTGCAGATCCAGCAGGGTGCGCCACGCCGTGTCGATGTCCGCAGGGACGGTGAACGAGTTTTCGAGCTCCATGGTGACGGCCTCCTCAGCGAGCGGATGCGGTCGACCCTAGTCCGCAGCGGGCCTTTCCGCTGTCGGGGGTGCGGGGTGCGCCGGGCCATCCGGGTCCGGCTGGAAGGCGCCAACCGCCCTGAGGACCATGTCGGGCACGACCTCGGTGACACGGGTGAACGCCCAGCCGATGAGGCTGCCGATCTGGGTGCCCAGGACGATCGCGAGGATGCCGCCGGCCATGGCGAAGAGGAAGCCCGCCGCCGACAGGTCGGTATTGCCCCCCATGCCGTTGATCAGGGCCTCGGTCAGGCCGAGCACACCGAGTGATCCCGGCACGAGCAGCCAGAACACGGGCTGGAAGGTGATGAGGGCCGGTGGCGCTGAACCACGTCGGCGCCGTTCGATCTGAAGTGCGATTGGCAGGATGATCGCCGCGGCCACGCCTCCCGAGGCGATCGATCCCACGATGACGCCGGCGATGGTCTGGATGATGAACGCCAGCAGGAGCAGCGGGAGCAGCCACTTGACGATGCCCGCCGGTTCATTGAAGTAGAGCAGTTGACCGATCGCGACGACGAGAACGCCGAGGAGCGCGAACCAGGCCGGCGACGAAGCGCTGCCCTGATCCGAGGGATTCCACGCGTCGACTCGGGCGGCATAGGCGCCGGCCACGATGCCGGAGGCGATGAGCACCAGCTGCATGACACCCCACACCAGGCGCGAGGCCCCCGAGATGATGTGGCCACCGGCGAGTTCCAGGGTTCCGGCCGTGAGAGCCATGCCGGGGATGAGGGCGACAAGTGGTGCCGCCACCAGTCGTGCCGGTTCAAGTCCATCCTGAACTCCTCCTACCGCAAACACCACGAGCGAGGTGAGGAAGGCAATGAGCGGCGGGAGGAGCTGCATCAGCACGGGATAGGGCCGTGCAACGTGCATGATGAGTCCGACGCCGAGACCGAGACCGAAGGCCAGGGCGACTCCCACCAGACTGGCTCCGAACATGAGCGCAAAACCCGCAGCCATCGCGGCGTACCCGATGAACGAGACCCACTCGGGGAATCGACGCGGCATCGCGAGCGCTTGCGCAAGAGCGCGCAACCCCTCCTGAGGGGTGATGTCACCCGACTGCGCGGATCGCAGCACGGTCACCACGGCCATGGCCTGATCCATGCGGTGCTGACCGACCATGTCGACGGTGCGCGACCGTGTGCGGCGACCGTCGTCGATGAGCACGAGGTTCGGCAGAACGGACAGGCTCAGATCCTTGACGCCGTAGGCATCGATGACTGCGCGAAGCCGCGGGTGCACGTCCGCGACCGAGTATCCCGATCGGAGCAGCGCAACACCGAGGGCGAGGATGAATTCGTCGAAGTACGCCGGCACTGGGCCGATGACCTCCGGCTCAGTCGCCGAGGTCACGGCTCCCCCACGACCCAGTTCTCCGTGACGAAGAAACGCCTCCGGTCCGCAACATGGGCCAGGGAGTCCGCCACCACTCGCTGACCGTGCTCCGAGGCATAGGCGGCCGTGAATTCCTCAAGCGAGTCGAACCACTGCTCAGCGATCCCGTCGGCGTCCCCGCCATCGTCAATGAGGTTGAAGCAGAGACGCCGGATGTTCGGCAGGCCCGCCGCCAGTGCTCGATGGTCACCAAGCCACCACTGCGCAAACTCCTCATGGGTGAGGTCAGCACGTCGGGTGAGCAGGATCATGACCTTGACCATGACGACCTCTCCTGTCGTTCGTTGATCACGAAGGCTTGCGGACGCGGGCATGGGGTCGACCGCCGACCGAGAGCACAAGGGCGATGACAATCTCGTCAGCACGCGGGGCGTCCCCGATGCTCACCTCAGCGGCATCCATGTCATCGAACACCCAGCGATCATCCTTGTCGCCGACGGGCATCGTGATCGCGGCACCTGGTCCGGCGACCTTCTTGGTACCGGGGATGATGTCGGTCCCGCCGCCGATCGCGGCCCGCACCGGTGCACCGAATCGCGGATGCAGGATCGCGGCCGTGTGCTCAAGCTCGCCGTTGACTCCGACAATCGCACCCTTGCCATAGCCACGCACCTGATCGGCGCCATAACCGGCAGCCTGCAGTGCGGCAACGGCGCGCTCCACGAGAAGGCTCGCGGCATCTCGGCCGAGCTCCTCGAGCACACTGAGATCAACCAGCAGCGGCTGCCCCGCGCACGGATTCGCCACGACCACAGCGGCGATGGCCTTCGCGGTCGGAGGATCAACAGCTCGCCCGGACTCGGTGAGGACCTGCTCGACAGTGACCTGGAGTTTGCGCGCATCCACGTGCCGCAGAGTACTCACCCGCTGATCGTCTGTCGTGGTTGCGCGGGAAGTCGCGTCCAGTCGAGTCTGCGTCGCATGACGAGCAGGATGACGGCGAGTCCGACAGCAGTGAGCAGCCCGCCCCCGACAAGCCCGAACCGTGGTCCGAAATGGTCGCTCGCCACACCGATGATGGGAGTGAAGAACGGCGCGCCACCGAACATCACCAGCGAGTAGATCCCCATGACCCGCCCGCGATAGGCCGGGTCCACGCCCAACTGCGCAAGGCTCTGCGCCGCAGGAAGCACGGTGAGCGCCAGCAGCCCGCACAGCGGGATCGTGATGAGGAAGGGGATGTACGCCGGAACCAGGCCCACCGCGACCTCGACGACGGCGAACACGCAGGCGGTGATCGCCACGAGCCGAACGGTGGGCTGACGTCGCCGTGCTGACAGGAATGAGCCGATGAAGCTGCCCACGGCAAGGCAGGTGCCCATGAGCCCGAATCCCGCAGCGGACACGTGGAATGACTCGCGGGCCATGATCGCCATGGTGATCTGGAAGTTCAGCCCGAAGGTGGCGAAGACCAGCACGGTGAGGATGACGAAGATGACGATGGGGCGCGAGGCGATGTGCGCCAGACCTTCGCGAACAGTGGCCTGACGGTCAGAGGCCCGTCCGCCTCCGATGAGTTCGTCCATGTGAAGACCGAGCAGTGCCGCAAGTGCCACGGCGAAGAGCACCGCATTCAACCCGAACGACCCGGTGAGCCCGAGACCGGCGATGAGGAGTCCAGCCAGGGCCGGACCGCCGATCCGCGCCACGTTGGAGGCCATGGCATTGAGGGCGACCGCGTTTGCGAGGCCATCGGTGCCGACAAGATCGCCGGCGAACGCCTGTCGTGCGGGCGTGTCGAGCGCGAAGGCAACTCCGATCAGCAGTGCATTGACATAGACGATCCCGACAGTGGCCACACCGAGGGCGGGCACCACGGCCATCGAGGTGGCGGACATGAATGCGATGCTGCCGGCA